>NZ_JAGWCS010000059.1:0-23308 GCF_020657705.1 Clostridioides sp. ZZV15-6598
GTTTTACATTGCATTATTTACATTTTATAAACTTTTTTGTTTTAGCTATACCATATTTCTGTCATAAAGAGTTCATCGAATTTTACTTTCATTCAAATTTTTTTAAATTAAAGACTAGTTCTATCGCATAAATTTCCATTGAAAATATTTGCATTTCTATTTTTTATTTTAGCAAACTTTACTTTTATTTTTTTAATTAAATTCATAAATTTCATTTTTTTATAAAATTCATCTAAAATTTACCTCTTTGTATTTTAGGTTATAAATACACCCTATAAAATCACGCGATGTTTTATACCTATTTCATATAATTCTTCTTAAAATCCATTTAAATGCGTAATTGAATGCTTAAGCTATAATTGCACCCGAAAAGTTAACTATATTTATATTATGTAAACTTATTTGAATTTTGAAAACTTCATTTATATTTTTAAATAGTCAATATAAACTTGAAATTATTTTCATAGTGATTTATATTAATATTATGAATATTTATTTTATATTCATAATATTAATATAAAATATAAAGGGGATTTAGTCATGGAAAAAATAATGAATTTTTTAAAAGAAAATCCAACCTTCTACTTTGCTACAGTTGAAGATAATAAACCAAGAGTCAGACCATTTGGATTCGTAATGGATTACGAAGGAAGATTATATTTTGGAATTGGAAAACACAAAGCTTCTTATAAACAATTACTTTCAAATCCTAATGTTGAAATTTCTACAGCAAATAAGGAAGGAAAATGGATTAGAATTAAAGGGAAAGCAGTTTTTGATGAAAATAAAGATGCGCTTAAAAAAGCATTTGAAATCTTACCTTCATTAAAAAAAATGTACAATGAAGAAACAGGGATGTCATTGGGTCTAATTTATTTAGAAGATATTGATGCTGAACTTGCTGACTTAATGACAGGGCAATTCGAAAAGATAACTTTATAATTATTGGATTTTTACATAAAAAATACTAGATATAAATTCATGATTTATATCTAGTATTTTTATTTGTCATCTATCACCTTCACCTATCAAAAACAATTGTTTTCCATATTGCAAAAAATTCTCTTGTATAATATGTAGGAACAAATGAAAGCTTTGACTTACTAGCGTAAAAAGAAATATTTTTATATTCATTTCTAGATGCTAGTATTTTACTTCTAAGAACATGAAAATCAGTTGTTACAATTTTTACTTCTATATCTTTTATTCTTTTTCTACTATGCTCTTCTATCTTTAACTTTGAATATTTAAAGTTTTCATAAGTATTTGTAGATTTATCTTCTTCTATTATTCTATTGTTATCTATACCATTTTTAACAAGATAATCCTTCATAGCTTTTGCCTCAGTTATGTTTTCTCCATTACCTTTACCACCTGATACTACTACATAACATTCATTATTAACTTTTAAATATTTTAAAGCAGTGTTTAATCTTCCCTTTAATGTCGTACTTGGTGTAGTCTTTTTTACAGAAGCTCCTAAAATCAAAAGATAATCACTTTTTGTTTCAAAACTATTTTTAGGATAAAAGATTATTAAGCTTTCAGTAATTGTGAATGCTATTAAGAAAACACTAATTAGTATTTTTATCACTTTATAAAAAACCTTCTTTTCTTTAATTTTCTTTTTTAAGATTTGATAAACAATTAATAGAGTTCCTATAACTAAGAAAAACCCACTAAATGAAATGCCTCCAAAAACTATTTTAAGATAGAAATAGTAAATTATAAATATTAAACCCAATATTAAATTAATCATATTTCCATAATCCTTTTTATTTGTTTTTATTTTTATATAAAGAAATATCTATGCACTCTATAAGACAGTTATATTCTCCATCTATCCAATTAATCCAACTTGCCATTGATACATTTTCTCCAAATATATTTGTCTCTGTTTTAAATTTTGAATCTCTATTTTCTTTTAATCCATTAATCGGACAGTTCTTACAAGGAATATTAGATTTTAATAACGACTTATAACATTTATCTCCTATTTTTATTTCTAAATCTAAATTCAAGACCTTATTATTAACAAAAATAAGGTCATAAGTATTCGGATTTACTATATATATATAATTATCAATAGAATCAAGAACTTCTTTTAGTGATAGATTCGAATCTTCATATTCAATTTCCGCTTTCAAACTTTCTTCTTTCACACTATCATTGCTTATATTAGTTTCGAGTTTATTTTCACATATGCAATCACTATAAAGTGCATATTTATCTTTTCCTTTACTCTTTGCATAATAAAGTGCCATGTCTGCTTTTTGATAAAGCTCTTCAAATATAGTTCCATGTTCTGGTACGAATGAAATTCCAACTGAACCAGATATCTTATACGTTTTTTTATTTCCAGTATAAGAATTTCTAAATATATTACATATTTTTTCTGCTTTACTTTTAGCATTTTCAAAAGATTGAATATTCTTTAAGAATACTATAAATTCATCACCACCAATACGCCCCACTATATCATCTCTTCTAAATATAGGCTTTAGTTGTTTAGAAACTTCATACAGAACTTTATCTCCAAAAACATGTCCTAAATTATCATTTATTGATTTAAAATTATCTATATCAATAATTAAAAAAGCATGAATTCCTGAATTTGATTCTTCTGAATTTAGAAAATCATTAATAAGATTTTCTGTAGTACCTTTATTATATAATCCTGTCAAAGTATCTCTTTCAGCTTTTAATTTTAATTTAATTTCTTCATTTTTCTGTTCGTCGATATCTTTAATATAAGCAAGTGCTTTTATATCATTCGTAATAGAATCTTTTATTAAATGCATTGTACAAAGCACCCAAATCATTTTATCATCTTGATTCATTCTTCTATATTCCAACTTTATTTCACTTATATTATTTTTATAGGCTTGTAATAAATGTTTACATAAAAATGTATTTAAAAATACTTCTTTATCATCTTTATAAATAACAGTCTCTGATATAGACTTTACCATTTCAGAGTAGTCATTACTTGGTTTAATCCCAAATTGTCGATACCAATTTTCATTTCCCATTATAAAAATATCCTTTGATACATTTATTTCATAGGTTATTATTGCTTCTGATAATATAGCAGAATGATATTTATCTGCTTGATTATATCTTATTTCTGCTTCTTTTTGTTCACTTATATCTTCTTGTATCCCAATAGCTCTTATAGGTTTACCATCTTCATCAAAAATAGTAGTCAATGTAATTTTGTTCCATATGTAGCCTTCATCTGGAACTTTTATTTTAACAACACAACTTGCAGTTTTTTCGCCATTTATTATCTTCTCATACATTTTTATAAAATCTTCACTAAAATCTTTATAAATAATTCCTGCTTCGACCAAGGAATAAGGAACATTTTCATTTATTTTATCAATGTTATAGTTTCCCATGTTTTTATTGGTATTTACAAGAGATTTTGTATTTATATCGTATTCAAATATAATATTTGATGTTTGATTTAGTGCAATTCTAAATCTTTCTTCATTAATTTTAAGTTTTTGTTCTGCATTTTTTAAATCAGTTATGTCAGTCAAAATCCAAATTCCTTTTTTATTGCCATCACTATCAGTAATAAGTCTTCCCTTGAGAGAAACCCATATAATATTACCATCACATTTTTTTACTCTATGTTCACCTACAGCTATATTTCCAATAATTAACTGATGCCTTATATCTTCAAGAATCTTTTTTCTATCCTCACAAAAAACAAGATTATATGATTTATATTGAAGTGCCTCCTCTAATTGTTTACGTGTATACCCAATCATTGATAGATAACCAGAGTTAGCATATTGTATAGTAAAATCCTCATCAAATTCTGTTATAAGTATTCCACCTAAAATATTTTCTGACACCATTTCAAGTTCTAAGTTCTTTTGTTCCATTTCTTTTTCTAATTGTTTTGTTTTAGTAATATCTACTGTAACACAACAAAGATATTTTTTACCATCAGGTTCCACTATAAGTTCACCCTTATCAGCTATCCATACTACATCACCATTTTTTGTTATAACTCTATATTCTAATTCAATAGCTTTGTTTTTGTAAAGTTGTTCAGATATTTCTTTTTTTACTCTTTCAACATCTTCTTTATGTATGATTTCATAAAAACTGTTATTAAATAGTGTTTTTATTTCTTCTCTTGTATAACCAAATAAGTCAACAAATCCATCACTTAAAAACTCAAACTCATATTTTTCATCAACAGTACATTTTTGAACTCCTCCAGGAACACTGTTTGTAATAGAAGATATCTCTTTATTAGCTTTTAGGATATGTTTTTGCGATTTATTATTTTTATAAAAGATATATATTATAAGTATAATAAATAATAAAGATACATCACAAATTAGGGAAAAGGCTAATTTATTTATTTTATCAATATTTTTTCTTACAGTATATTGTGGTATTACTGAAAGAACATACCAGTCATTTACACCTATTGGTGTATAAGTGGCATAGCGTTCCTTGCCTTTATGTTTATATGATATAAATCCACTCTTTTTATGTTTTGTATCTTCATATACTTTTTTATAACTATAGCCAGTATCAAAAGAAGCTTCCTTGAATATATCATATATATTACTACTTGACCCAACTATAGCATTTGTATGTGAAGACTTCAAAACAAATTGTCCACTAGATTCAAATATATCTATATATCCTTCACTATTGAAACTTGTTATGTCAATAAATTCAGCTAACTTATCATTATAGTATGAACCATATAAAACACCAATCACTTTATTATTTTTATGTACAGGTGTAGCTATAACAAAAGTATCTTTTCCATCAATAGGAGATTTTACTACTTCAGATATGTTACTATCTCCATTAATGGCTTTCTTAAAATATTGATAATTTGATATATCAACAACTTTTCCATCACTAGTATGACTTATTCCATTAGGAGAAGCAATCGATATTCTTTGGAAATCAGATTCTTTTGATATTTTAGCTAATAATGGGATTATCTCAGGATTATCTATAGTATCAAAATATGAAACCATATTCGCTATACTCTTAACAAATGATAATGAACTGTCTAGTTTTATTTTTATAGCATTAGAACTTTGTAAAGATATTTCTTTTAAATTAACTTTATTGTTTTCTTCTTCTTGAACATTAGTTTTAAATGCAAAATCAGAAAAAGAAATTATTGTGAATAAAAATATTAATATAATACTCATTACGCTTTTTAACGATTTTGCTCTTATCACTTATTTACCACCTCCAAATTAAAATTCATTGACCTATATTTTATAGACTAATTTTTCAAATTCTTTAACTGGTAATGGTTTTGAAAAATAATAACCCTGAATAATATCACAATTTGCTTCCCTTAGCATTTCTACCTGACTTTTTGTTTCAATTCCTTCAGCAACGACTCTTATTCCCAATTGCTTAATAAGTGAAACTATGCTTTTTATAACAATTTGACTTTTATCAATATTCTTATCATCAATAAAAAATCCTCTATCTAATTTGATTACATTTAAAGGTATATTTTTTAGCATATTTACAGAGGAATATCCTGACCCAAAATCATCCATTGAAAGTATAAAGCCAATATCTTGCAGTCTTCTACTTACCTCAAATAGAGTATCTGTATCACCAAACATACTAGATTCAGTAATTTCAATTTCTATTAAACTGTATGGTATTTCATATTTATCACATATATTAACTATTTTTGTAATAAAATCTTTTTTTAAAAAATCAACTCTTGAAAAATTTACAGATATAGGTAAAGGTGAAATACCTTTATCAAATAAAGTTCTAATTTCTTTACAAGCTTGTTCTAATATGTACATATCAATTTTTGTAATAAACCCATTCTTTTCAAATATAGGAATAAAATCACTTGGATATATGAATTCTTTTTCTGTGTATTGCCATCTAACCAATGCTTCACTTCCACAAAATTTATTTGATTTAATATTGTATTTTGGTTGTAAATACATTACAAATTGATTATTTTCAAGTGCATATTCCATCTCTTTCTCTATTTTATCTTCAAGTAATAGCTTGTCCCTTAACTCATCATTAAAAAAAGCAAAATTTATATCTCTATTATTTTTTATTGATAATTTTGCAAGTGAAGCTCTATCACTATATGCACTTATAGATAAGTTCTTATCCTTAATTTCACAGATTCCAAAAGACAAATTTACAAAGTTATTACTAATAATGATTTTTTTAATAGTATTTATTATATCTTCCTTTGTATCATATTTTAATAACATATTAAAATTATCAGAACTAACACGAGCAAATGTTTCATCATTATGAATTATATTATTTAATGTGTCCGCAATATCTTTTAAAATTGAGTTGCCTTTTTTATGGCCATATATATCATTAATTGCTTTGAATTTATCAATATCAAATATTACCATTGCATGTCTATCATTTTGTGGAGCCTTCTTTAGTAAATTTATAGCATCTGACTCAAATTTTCGCCAATTTGAATAACCAGTTACAAGATCTGTATATGCTATTTTTTCTATAGTCTTTTGACTCTTTGCTTTTGAATATAATATGTACAGTATAACACCTAAAAACAAAAATGAAAGTATAATCCATCCAATAATTGTAATCATCATTAAATTGTTTAGCTTTTTAGATACAACTATCTTTGGAACGATTGATATTATAAACCAGTCATTTATTCCTAAAGAAGTATATGCCATATAAATTTCTTTTCCTGATTCTTTAGCCTCTACTACTCCTTTATCTGATATTTTCATATTTTTAAAAGTAAATGTTTTTTTAAAATTAACTTGTGAAAGATTTGTAATATTTGAATTTGAATTTTTGTGATAAGATGGTATAATTATTTCACCATTACTATCACATATAAGTGAAAAACTTTCACCATTAAAGGTTGAAATAGACAAAAATTCAGATACAAACTCAACATCATAATCGGCTGCAATAACAGCAACGATTTTACCATTATTGTATAATGGAACTGCATATGTTTTAGTCAATTCGCCAGTATTTTTGTCTATTAGAGGCTTTGATATATTAGCTGTACCTTTAATGGCTAACTTAAAATAATCTCTATCTGAAAAATCTGTTCCAAAAATACCTTTAGCATAACCTTTGCCATTAGGTAAAATCATACCAATGTTATTATAGTTGCTATTTTTATTATATGATTCCAAGATTTTCAAAGTTTTTTCTAAATTAAAATTATCTTCTATTTCTAAAAACTTAGAAATACTTTCTAATTCATTTAAATTACTTTTCAACTTACTATTGATTGCAATCTTACTCTCTTCACTAATTTCTAATAAGTAATTTTTTGTTTCAGATTCTAATACATTATCCATATTACTTATATAAAAAAATGCAAATATACTAAAAAAGAATAGTACCATAAATGCTATTAATATACTTTTTAATATTTGCCTACTATATTTCAAGTAGCTACACCTCACCCTCTCCATCAGTTATATTTAGTTGATTCACTTTATTTTACTATTAAAAACTCTTTTTTACAATTGAGTTTTATAAATTGTTAATAAAGAACACATTAAATAAGTATTATTTATTAGGATAATAAAATTAAGGGTACAAATACAGCAATAGCATATTTAATTGCATTAGTAACAAGAAGACTAATATGATTAAATATGCTATTGTTTATATTTATACCCACTTACACGTAATTTTAAATTTATATATAATTAAATGAGAGTCTATTTTTCTAAATGTTCTCTTCTTACTGAAGATGTTTTAAAATATTCAACCAGCTTATTTTTATCATTATTAAAGATAGCCTCTTTTATTAAATTTACTTCCATTTCAAAATTTTCTATAGATTTTAATAAATTATCTCTGTTTCCTAAAAAAAGCTCACTCCATAAGTCTTCATTCATATTTGCAATACGAGTTAAATCCCTATAACTATCTCCAATAAATTTACCTGTTTCTCTGCCTTCTTCGTCACTATTTATAAGAGCAACTGCCATTACATGAGGTAACTGAGATGTAAAAGCTATCATTTCATCATGTTTTTGTGCAGTCAATTTCTTTACTCTTTTAAAACCTATTTCTAAAATTAAATCCTCAACAAACTCTAAGTTTTTTATATTGTTTCTTCCAGTTGGAGTAATTATATAATTTGCTTCTTTAAATACCTCATCACTAGCAAAATCAATTCCCTTTTTTTCTCTACCTGCCATTGGATGACCAAATATAAAATCCACATCATCTGGAATAATTTTCAAGACATCATTTATAAGAACTTCTTTTATTCCTGTGGTATCAGTAATTATAGTTCCTTTTTTAAAAAATGCTTTATTATTTTCTAAAAAATTTACAATTAACCTAGGATATATAGATAATATAATCAAATCAGCTTGTTTGAAAAATTCTTTCCCTGTAGTACATCCTTTTTTGATGATTTTTAACTCTTCTGCTTTTTTAAGAGTTTCAGAATCTATATCTACTCCAAACACATCTTCATATCCAGCTTTTTTTAATGCCTTAGCAAAAGAACCTCCTATAACTCCTAATCCTACAACAACAATATTCATTATGCTTATTTCCCTCCTAGATTATTTTTTCATTAAATTCAAATTTGAAATTTTTATTAATTGCATTTTTGATATTATATACAGCATCATTTAATGATTTATCATTTAAAATTTCTATATCCGCAGCATTTTTATAAAGATTTATCCTTTCATTATAAAGATTGTATAATCTCTCTTTTCCATCTTGTAATAGGGGTCTTGAATTAATATTTATATCTTCTAAAATTTTTTCTATAGGTCTATTAATAAAAAGTATTATTCCTACTTCTTTGAGTATTTCTATATTAATATCTTTTTTTATTACACCACCACCAGTAGAAATTACTGTTTTGTCACTAGTAGAAATTTCTCTACATGCTTGAGTTTCATAATTTCTAAAAACATGTTCTCCTTCCAGAAATAGTTCTGCTATACTTTTTTGAGATATTTCATTTATATAATCATCCATATCACAAAAACTACAATTATATTCCTGTGCTAAAAGTTTTCCAATTGTAGTTTTTCCACTACCTGGCATACCTATTAATATTACTTTTTCTTTTAATTTTTTTTTCATAATCAATCCCCCTATAAAAAGTTTAATTTTATTTCTTCATATATAATATTTAAAACACTGCTATCTATTTTAATATTTTGCCATATTTCTTGAGACTTTATTGCTTGCCCAACCAACATATATAATCCATCACACGTTTTTTTATCTAGACTTTGACCAATTTCTAAAAAATAAGTTTTTTTAGGATTGTAAATCAAATCTACTAATATATCAAAATTTTGTATAATAGATTTTGGGACAGGTGATAATCCTACATTAGGGTACATTCCTACTGGAGTTGCATTTAATATTATATCTCCTTTTATATTCTTAAGCTCTTCATAATCTATTAATATAGCTGAATTATTTGATAACTTTTTATTATCTTTTTTTCTAGTTGAAACATAAACTTTATCTATTCCAGAATCAAGAAGGTATGTAATGGTTGCTTTAGATGCACCGCCAGTACCTAATATAACAGCTGTTTTTCCTTGAATATCAATATTAGCTATTTTGAACATAATATCAAGTCCAAAATAATCTGTATTATAGCCATATAATTTATTCTCTTTAAGAAAAATTGTGTTAACTGCCCCTATACGCTTTGCTTCTGGAGATATAAAATCTAAAAACTCCATGACTCTTTCTTTATATGGGACAGTAACATTTACACCTTTGATTCCCAATAATTTTATAGCATCATCCAACATTGATATATTTTCTTTTGAAATCTCAAAGTTCTTATAAGCACCTTCAATATTCAATATTTCAAATAACCTCTTATGAATTTGAGGTGAAACACTATGGGATAGCTTTTCACCTATTAGACCAAAAAAATTCATCTTTACACCTCCTAATCATTCTGTTTAAATAAAAAATTATATTTATCTATTCAATTTTATTTCTATATATTCCAATAAATTTAAAGTATGCTGTATTACGTTCTATCATTTCTAACAAACTACATACTTTTGAATCATATATAGAACATTCGAAATCTATATAAAAGAAATATCTCCAAGAAGCATTTTTCATTGGTCTTGATTCTATTTTTGTCATATTTATATTGTTTTCAGCAAAGTATCCAAGTATTTTATAAAGTTTTCCAGCTTCATGCTCAACAGAAAATACGATACTCATCTTGTTTGACTCTTCTTCAATGTGTATCTCATTACTAATTACCACGAATCTAGTATAATTGTCTGTCATATCATTTATACATGGACTTATTATTTCTAATCCATAAATTTTTGCGGCTTTTTTACTGGCAATTGCTGCCTTTGTTTTATCCTTAAGTCTCTTAACAAGTTCAGCACTAGTTGCTGTGTTATTAAAAGGTATCAATTTCCATTGACTATTTTGTTTTAAAAATTCACTACTTTGACCTATTCCTTGTGGGTGTGAATATATTTCTCTAATATCTTCAAGTTTTGTACCCTTTATCCCAATTAAATTTTGATTTATTTTTATACATTCTTCCCCAACTATATAAAATCCATATTTTCCTAAAAGGTCATAAGTCTCAGAAATTGCTCCTGTAGATGAATTTTCTATGGGTATTATTCCGTAATTGATGTCTTTATTTTGAAGTGCTATAAAGACATCTTCAAATTCTTTAAATTGTTTTTTTGTGATTTTGGTATCAAAAAATTTTGTTAGTGCTTCTTCTGTGAATGAACCTGATATACCAGGAAATCCTACTAGGAGATTTTTTTTATCAAGCTCTCTTTTTAAGGATTTATATTTATATATATTTAACAAATCAAATTTTTCATTTGATGAATTTGAACTATTTTCATTTTTTTCCTCTAAATCATTATCTATTAATCTTTTTTGCAAATTCCTACTAACTTCCATTACTGAATTAAAAAATTGTACAGTCTCTTGTGAATATCTTTTATCTTCTAGATTATCTACTGCTTTACTCAATACTTTTTCTTCTCTATCTTTTTGAAGTATAGTAGTATTATTTTTCATTTTATGCCTAGCAATTTCGAGAACTATATTCATTCTTTTTTCAAATAATTGGACAAGTTCCTTATCTATATCATCAATTTTATTTCTATATCTCGTTAAATCCTCCATTATTATCGTCCTTTCATCAAATCAAAAATTCCAATAGCTGTTACTGCTTCTATTACAGGTATTGCTCTTTGAACTATACAAGGGTCATGTCTACCTTTAATAGCTAAAACATCATTTTTTTTATCTTTTATATTAACAGTGTTCTGTTGTTTACTAATTGATGGAGTTGGCTTAATTGCTACTTTAAAAATTATTGGCATTCCAGTTGTAATTCCTCCAACAATCCCCCCATTATTATTAGTTTTACTTTTTACGGTATCTCCATCATAGTACATTTCATCATTACTTTGAGAACCATACATATCTGTAATATCAAATCCTAATCCAAATTCTATACCTTTTATAGCTGGAACAGAAAATAGTAAATGTGATAGAGTAGATTCAACAGAATCAAAAAACGGATTTCCAACACCTACATCGATACCTACCACTGCACATTCAATTATACCTCCAACTGAATCTCCCTGATTTTTTGCATCTAGAATCGTATTTTTTATAGCTTCTTCCTTTGATAAATCAAGTAGAGGTAATTCTAAATTTTGTAAATTTAATAATTCTTGTCTTGAAATGTCTACATAATTAAACCCCTTATCCTCTATATTCTTGATTTTTTTAATGTGAGCACCTATCTCTATACCTTCTTTTGATAAAATTTGTTTACATATAGCACCACAAAATACTAATGGAGCAGTTATTCTTCCTGAAAAATGTCCTCCTCCTCTATAGTCATTAAACCCAGAATATTTTATATGGCCTGTATAGTCTGCATGACCTGGTCTCATCAAGTTTTTAACTTCTCCATAATCTTTTGAACGAGTATCACTATTTCTTATAATTGCACATAATGGAGTTCCTGTAGTTTTTCCATCAAAATATCCACTTAAAATTTCTGGTATATCACTTTCATTTCTTGAAGTTGATATAGAACTTTTTCCTGGTGCTCTTCTCTTCATTTCTTTGTCAATCTTATCAATGTCTAACTCAATACCAGCAGGAAGACCATCTATATTTATACCTATAGCATTTCCATGAGATTCCCCAAAGATGGATATTTTCAAATTATTTCCCCATATTCCACTCATCAATTCTTCCTCCTAACATCTCAAAGTCTTTAAAAAAATGTGGATAAGACTTTGATACACACTCAAAATCTTTCAATATGATTGGTTTATCACATCTACAAGAAGCAATTGCAAGTGTCATTGCAATCCTATGGTCTTTGTGACTCCATACCTCTACGCCTCCATTTAATTTGCTTACTCCTTCAATTATCAAACTATCCTCTTTTTCTTCTATATTTGCCCCAAGCTTACTTAACTCAACATTTACTGCATGAAGTCTATCACATTCCTTAATTCTAAGTCTTCCAGCATTGATTATTGTTGTCTTCCCGATACTCAAAGCTGCTACCACAGATAAAACTGGTATTATATCTGGACACTGAGATGCATCTATCAAAGTACCATTTAAACAATTCGCTATCCCTTTGATTTTGTCGTCTTCTCTTAAAATTTCCATACCCATCCTTGATAAAATCTCAATAACTTCACTATCTCCTTGAAGAGAATTTTCTTTAAGGTCAAGTATGTTAACATCTTCTCCAATAGCATCTGCTGATAAATAAAATGCACCTTGAGAATAATCTCCTTCAACTTTATAATCTCTAGCTTTATAAGTTTGATTCCCTTTTATGATAAATTCTTTATAATTATTATTTACAATTTCTACTCCAAAATCTTGCATAGTTGAAATAGTTAAATCTAAATATCCTTTAGATTCTAGTTCAGTGGTAATTATTATCTTTGAATCACTATCTAATGTAGGCAATATAAATAATAATCCTGTTATAAATTGAGAACTTATATTTCCTTTTACCCTAAATTCATCTGGTTTAAGTTTTCCTGATACAATTAAATCCAGTTTATTTTCTTTGTAGCTGTATTCTATGTCTTGTCTATCAAATATCTCATAATAAGTATTAAGTGGTCTTTTTCCAAGGTTACCTCTTCCTATAAATCTTTTTACTCCATCAAAGGCTAAAGATATTGGTACCAGAAATCTTAAAGTAGAACCTGACTCATTACAATCTATAGTCAATTTAGGTTGATTCAATTGATTCTCTTTATTTAAGATTGCTTCTTTAGAGTAGATTCCTGTAATTTCTAAAATATCTTCTTTTTTTTCTATAGTTGCTCCTAAAGATATCATTGCTCTTATAGTAGCTATGATATCATCAGAAAAATCTATATTAGAAATTCTACTTTTTCCATCACTTAAAGCTGCACAAATAACTGCTCTATGTGCCATACTTTTTGATGGAGGAATTTTTACATCGCCTGATAATTTGCTTGGATATATTTTTAAGCTTCCCATCATTTTACCTCCTGAAAAAATTTAGAAGTAGTATCATATATAATACTTTCTCCAATATCCTTTAAAAGTATTATTTTTAGTGTATCACCTAGATTTTTTTTATCGAGAGATATAGTATCTATTATAGATTTATTATCTCCTAATTCAACTTCATAAGGTAAATCATAATTTATTAAAATTGATTTTATAAGCTCTGATGTACCTTGTTTTGTAATCCCTCTTTTTTCACTCTCTAAAGTTATCTTATACATGCCTACACCAACAGCTTCTCCATGAGTATAACCTGTGAAATTATAGTGTTTCTCAATAGCATGACCTAGTGTATGCCCAAAATTTAAAAGCATCCTATCTCCTAAATCTTTCTCATCAGTTTCAACTACAGTTTTTTTGATAAGGCAACATTTGTGTATAATGTATTCTATATGTTGCATCACTTCTTCCCTATTTTTTAAGTTTGCAAGCTTATTAAAAAAAGTTTTATCTTTTATACACCCATACTTTATAACCTCTGCCATTCCATCTCTATAAAATTTTTCCGGAAGAGATGATAATACATCTGGGTCAATAAATACTGCTTTAGGCTGATAAAAACTCCCTACTAAGTTTTTTCCTCTTTCAAGGTCAACTCCAACTTTGCCACCTACAGAACTGTCTACTTGAGCTAATAGAGATGTTGGGATTTGAATAAAATTTACACCTCTTAAAAAAGTTGCTGCTGTAAACCCTCCTAAATCTCCAATTACCCCTCCTCCTAAGGTAATAATCAAATCTTTTCTAGTTAACTTAAAATCAAGTAAACTTTCATATATTTTAGGTAGAGTATTAAATGACTTTGTCTCTTCACCAGCTTCTAATATTATAGATTTAGTTTCAAATCCAAATTCAATTAAATTATTTTTAACTTCATCTAAATATAATTTTGCTATATTTTCATCTGTAACAATAAAAATCTTATTTCCAGAATATACTTTTTTAATTTCTTTACCTATATTTTTTAATATACTTTTTTTTATAAATATATTGTAACTATTCTCTTTTAGATTAACTAATAATTTTTCTTCCACGTTTAACCATCCTTTTATAGATTATATTTCTCTTCCAACTGCTGATGCGATAGTTTTTAGTTCATTTATTAATCCATCATACTCATCTGGTTTAATTGATTGTTTACCATCACAAAGTGCATGAACTGGGTCATTATGAACTTCTATTATTAAACCATCTGCTCCAACTGCAATTGCTGCTTTAGATAGAGAGTCAACCATCCATGATTTTCCTGCTGCATGACTTGGGTCAACTATGACTGGTAAATGGCTAAGTTTTTTTACAGCTAAGATTGCACTTAAATCCAAAGTATTCCTAGTGTATGTTTCAAAAGTTCTTATACCTCTTTCACAAAGAACTACATTTTCATTTCCTCCAGCCATTATATATTCAGCTGACATTAACCACTCTTCAATTGTAGCAGATAATCCTCTTTTTAAAAGTATTGTTTTGTTTGTTTTTCCTAATTCTTTTAATAAATCGAAGTTTTGCATGTTTCTTGCTCCAACTTGAATTACATCTACATTTTCTTCAAATACATCTATATCTTGTGTTGACATTATTTCTGTAACTATAGGAAGACCTGTTTTTTCTTTTGCTTTTCTTAATAAATCCAATCCATCATATCTTAATCCTTGGAAAGCGTATGGAGATGTTCTTGGCTTGAATGCTCCTCCTCTTAAAAATCCTGCTCCTGATTTTTTTACATCTTCAGCTATAGAAACTATTTGTTCCTCTGTTTCAACAGAACAAGGACCAGCTATCATAGTAAGTTTTTTTGACCCAATTTCCATACCATCGACATTTATAATTGAAGGTTCTGGATGAAATTTTCTATTTGCTTTTTTAAAAGGTTCTACTACATGCATAACTTTTTCAACTACCTTGTTTGCTTCTATTCTTTTAGCATCTATCTTGCTAGTATCCCCAACTAACCCCAAAACAGTTAATTCTGCTCCGTCTATAGGATTCACTTCTACACCTTCCCTACAAATAGCTTCTATTAATTTCTTAACTTCTCTCTTATCTGCTCCTACTTTTAATACTACTATCATTTTTACTACCCCCTAATGTTATAATTTTATATTTGAGTTTAAAATAAAAAAGAGAACTCATTAATGAGTTCTCTAAAATAATCTATTAAGCATCAAATCTTACATGACCATATAAAATAATCATTTTTATAAAATTGACTTATGCCCAAGGTTATTAAAATCAAGGCCTCACCAGAAAGGAATTACATGTATTTTTGTAAAAGAAATAGCCAGCGCTAAAATAAAAGCCCCAGAACATAAAATAAAAAAAGCTATAAAGTTTTGCCACTAGTTCTTTTAAAATCCCTTTCATAGTATTATCCTCCATTTTTATAATTTATTACTCTTCTTGTTTAATAATTATAACAAAGAAAATATAATTGTCAATATTTTCTATAAATATTTTTAATTTAAAATATTTTTTTATTTTCTTAATGCTCTTTTTCTTTTAATACATTTTTCTAAAGTCATTTAAAAATCATCTTATTTTTACAATAACTTTTTTATTTTAAATATTATAATTCCAACAAAAACTATGCCTAACATCAAAAGTAGTGTTGCTGGATATCCATAAAGCCAATTTAGTTCTGGCATATACCTAAAATTCATTCCATATATTCCAGTTATAATTGTAAGTGGTGCAGAGATAGCCGTAAGTAAGGTCAATTTTGTAATTAAGTGATTCGTTTTTTCACCCACTCTAGAAGAATAAATATCTAGTAGTTTATCTGCCAGCTCACGTGTTGATAATGCAAAATTATATAATTTATCAATACCAAAATCTATTCCTTGAAAATTTTCAAGATTATATTTTTTTACATTGGAATACTTTAAATATCGTATATTTTCTTTAACTATTCTATCTCCAATATATAAAAGTGGTCTGGTATTTTTAACTATAGTCCTAGTCAATCCTCTTACATCACTTATTCTAGAAACATGATTTTTATGAATATTGTCCATCATCTCATCTTCTATTTCAAGAATTAATTCTTCAACTTTTTCTAAAGATTCGAAACCATTTTTTATAACTTCTCTAAAAATCAAATAGTTTATCTTAAAAAGGTTGATGACAGGATTTTTTTCAAGTTGAGAGTTTTTTAAAATAAGATTCTTTATAAATTCAAATAGAAAATGTTCTTCATTTACAACAACTAATATAAAATTATCTGATAGATACATATTTACTTCTTCTATAACAGCTTCTCCATTTCTCAATTCAAAGGTATTTAGGCTCAAAAAATCATAATTATCAAATAAATCAAGCTTTGTTATTTCATCAAATTTAAGACAATCATTAAATGTTATTTCATCTATATCCAAAGTTTCCTTGAGTAATTTCAAATTTTTTGGAGCACTTAATATAAGATATGAATTTTCTGGCATATAAAATTTTGCACTAAAATCTTCCACAATCTCTCTTGTATTTAAATTCAGTATATACATAAATCTACTCCTAAACTTCAATTTACATTTTTAAAATTATATATATTTATTACTGTAATTATTTTTCACTATTTCAGTAATTATTATTTAATATTTATTTATATTAAATTTATTAGAAAATAAATATTAAATCTTTTATTTTTTAACTTAAACTTTTCTTACAAATTATACCATACTTTTATTTTAAAGTGTGTTTAATATTATCAATGCTAAAAAAGTACTAAAAAATGAAATGCATATGCTTAAATTAATAATAGCATACACACTTCATTTTAACTTAATCTAAATTATAGAATTGTAGCATCCATTTTACCTATTCATCATTTAGTCTATATCCAACACCAACTTCTGTAATTATATACCTAGGATCAGCAGGTTGCTTCTCTATTTTTCGTCTCAATGTTGCCATAAAAACCCTTAAGGACTTAGTTTCATTTCCTATAATACTACCCCATATTTCTTTTATTATAAAATTATGAGTAAGTACTTTTCCATGATGTTTTGCAAGTAATGAAAGAATATTATATTCAATTGGTGTCAAATGTACTTCGTTATTATCAACAATAACTTTTCTTTTATCAAAATCAATAAATAATTCATCTACTTCAAACGTAGACCTAATCTCTTCTTTTTGCTGTAATTCTACTTGTGAGTGTCTAAATGCTACTCTGACTCTGGCTAATAATTCTACTATAGAAAATGGTTTTGTTAAGTAATCATCTGCACCTGCATCAAACACTTCTACCTTTTCTCTGTCTTGTTCTCTAGCTGAAACTACAATTATTGGTATATTTGAAAACTGCCTAATAGCTTTTATTACCTCTATTCCATCCATATCTTCTAATCCTAAATCCAAGAGAACAACATCTGGAGAATATGAGACGGCAATTGATATTCCTTCTTTACCAGTTATAGCCTCTTTAACATCATAATCTTGTGTTGCAAGTGCAGTAGATATAAATTTTCTTATTGTTTTATCATCCTCTACTAACAATATAAGTTTTTTACTCATTTCTTCCTCCAAAACTATATTTCAAAATTTCATACTATTCATTTTCTTTAGGCAAACTAAATTTAAAAGTTGAACCTTTATCTTTATTATTTACTACTAAAATTTCACCTTTATGAGCTTGAATTATAGATTTACAAATTGATAATCCAAGCCCAACACCTTTTCTAGAATCCTTAGTCCCTTCTTCTCCAGTAAAGAATCTATCAAATATATGCTCCTTCAATTCTTTTGATATTCCAGGACCATTGTCAGACACTTCAAACCAAACATAATCTTCTTTTTCATATACAGTTATATTTATCTTACAATCTTCTTTCGAATATTTTAAGGCGTTATCTATTAGATTAATTAAAACCTGTTCTATTAATTTGGCATCCATAGGAACAAATAATATTTGCTCTGGTATATTAATATCTATAATTGCATTTTCAATTCTTTTTTTAATATTTTGTAATGCCTCTGATATAATTTCCTCAACAAGTTCAGAGTGTTTTTTAACTTCTAACTTTCCTTCATCTATCTTAGTCATGCTAAGTAAATTTTCAACAAGTCTTATTAACCACTGAGTATCTTCATATACACCACCAAGTAATTCGTCTATTATATCCTGACCTATAGTATCCTTATTTTTTATAATTGTACTAACTGCTCCAGATATTCCTGCTAATGGTGTTCTGAGGTCATGTGAAACTGCTCTTAAAAGATTACTTCTAAGTCTCTCTCTTTCTATCTCAAGATTAGTATTTTCTTTTGCTTCTGATAGAATTTCTCTATCAAGAGCTATTGCCATTTGAGCAGTTATTGTTTCAATTAAACTTATATCTTCTGTATCTAATTTTGAATCAACACATGATATCCCAATAACTCCCAAAGTTAAATTCATACCTATAATTGGTATATAATATCCTTTTGAACCAGGAAGTGTATCTGTATCACTACCTGCTACTGTTGAATTAGACAAAACCCAACTTGCAACAGCCTTTTCATCTTCTATATCTAAATCATTTTTATCCTTATTCGCAGTATTTTTTTTATAGAACTTTGATTTCTTATCCTTATCCATATTTAAATAGCAAACTATATCTCTACTTAGACTAAGACATAAAAGTTCTATACCCTTATTCACTATATCGTCTTTGTTAGACAATCTTAAAAATCCCTTAATTATTTGATATATCATTTTTGTATTTTCTTCTCTTTTAGCAGCTGTATCTGCCTCATGTTGTATCTTAGATGTAAGAGTACTAGTTATTATACCAACTATTGAGAATACAACTAATGTTACTATATAATTTGAATCAGCTATTGACAGTGTATATAAAGGTGCTGTAAAAAAATAATTTAACAGTACTATATTAAATACAGAACTTATTATACCTGTACTATATCCTTTAGTCCACATAGAAACCAAAACTACACCTAACATATATATTAATAATATATTTTCTCTTATAAATCCCATACTCTGTACTATATATGCTAGAGTGCTTATCACTAAAGTAATAATTATAAGTTTTATAAAATCAATTTTACTAATTTTAAATTTTGATTTTATTGATGAGTTATCCTTTTTAGGTCTATATTTAATTTCTGAAGCAAATTTATAAGGGATTATATGTATATCTATATAATCAACTTCATCTATTAATTTGTCAACTATATCTTTTTTCAGTTTTTTACTCAATTTTTTAGTATTTGAATGATTTCTACCTATTACAATTTTTGTTACGTTTCTTATCTTGGCAATTCTAAGTATCTGTTCTATTACATTTTCACCATGTAAAACAATTATCTCACCACCTAGCTTCTTAGCTAGTTTTAAATTATTTTGTAATTGTTTTTGCTCCTCAAAAGGTAGTTTTGCTGTATTTGGAGTTTCAACATATAAAGCTATCCACTTAGCAAATGTACTATCTGCTATCCTAGACGCAGTTCTAATAACCTTTGCTGAGGATGGAGATGGGCTTATACATGCAAGAAGTGTATCTGATGTAGGTATTACTGTTACATCACCCTTTGATAATCTAGTCATTTGAACTTCTTTATTTACTCTTTCAGCTGTTTTTCTAAGTGCAATTTCTCTAAGTGCAACTAGATTGTCTTTTATAAAAAAATTATCTTTTGCTCTAATTGCCTGTTCCTTTTTATATATTTTACCTTCATTAAATCTTTCAAGAAGTACATCAGGTTCAACATCTATAAGCTCTAATTGTGTACTTGTATCTAAAAATTTATCTGGTATAGTTTCTTTGACTGATACATTTGTAATTATCTCCACGATATCATTTAAACTTTCTAGATGTTGTACATTTACAGTAGTATATACATTTATACCCGCTAGTAATAATTCCTCTATATCCTGCCATCTTTTAGTGTGCCTTAACCCAGTGACATTAGAATGAGCAAACTCATCAACTAATATAACGTCTGGCTTTCTTGCTAATGCTGCATCTAAGTCAAACTCTTTTAATTTTATAGATTTATATTCTATTTCTTTTACGGGAAGAGTCTCTAATCCATCAAGTAGTGCTAATGTTTCTGGTCTAGTGTGTGGTTCAATATATCCAACTACTACATCAGCCCCTACTTTTTTTAAATTTTGTGCAGACTCCAACATAGAATAAGTTTTACCTACACCTGCTGCATATCCAAAAAATATTTTTAACTGACCTCTATTTAGTTTTTTTTCTTCATTCTTTATTTTTTTTAATAGAATATCAGGATTTGGTCTGTCCATCAAACAACCTCCTTGTACATTTCATTACTATTATAATATCAATTCTAGTATAAAAATGTAGTTAAGATGTATTTTTAATGATTAAGATTATGTAAAGATACAAGTATGTAGTTTAATTATAAAATAAAAATGCCTATTATTTAGGCATTTTTATTTTTTATACAGTTATTTTTTTCAATTCTCTTATTTTGATTTATATAGATACTTATTTATGTTTTATTGAAAATACATTAACAGTTTTAAGTATGCAAATACATATTTAAATAAAGTCATTACTACAATCTTTATTTCAACATATTTACTTTAAATTCAATATTTCCATGAACTCATCACCTGTAATTGTCTCTTTTTCTAATAAATATTCAGCAAGCTCATGTAACTTATCAATATTATTCTCTAAAATCTCAATTGCATTTTTATGACAAGTCTTTACTATTCTAAATACTTCTTCATCAATTTTAGCTGCAGTATCTGAAGAACAAGCAAGAGAAGAGTCTCCTCCTAGGTACTGGTTACTTACTGTTTCAAGAGCAACCATATCAAATTCCTCACTCATACCAAGACGAGTGACCATAGCTCTTGCAATCTTAGTAGCTTGCTCTATATCATTTGATGCACCTGATGTACAAGTATTAAAAATAACTTCTTCAGCAGCACGACCACCTGTGAAAGTAGTTATTTTATCTATTGCTTCTTCTTTGGACATAAGTACACTTTCATCTTCTGCAACCTGCATAGTATAACCAAGTGCACCTGAAGTCCTAGGTATTATTGTAATCTTATGGACAGGTGCAGAATGTTTCTGCATTGCAGCAACAAGTGCATGACCTATTTCATGATAAGCTATGATTTTCTTTTCTTTATCCGAAATCACAGCTCCTTTACGTTGATATCCTGCAATTACTGTCTCAACAGATTCCTCAAAATCTTGTTGCTCTACTACATCTCTGCCAGATTTAACTGCTAAAAGTGCTGCTTCATTTACAATATTTGCAAGTTCTGCTCCAGATGCACCTGATGTAGACCTAGCGATTGCATTATAATCTATATTTGAGTCTACATTTACATTTTTAGCATGTACCTTTAATATAGCTTCACGTCCTCCAAGGTCTGGAAGTTCAACTGGTATACGTCTATCAAATCGTCCTGGACGAAGTAATGCTTTATCAAGACTATCAGGTCTATTCGTTGCAGCCAGTATTACTACTCCTATTCCACCATCAAATCCATCCATCTCGCTTAATAACTGATTTAAGGTTTGTTCACGCTCATCATTTCCGCCTAGTCCACTTCCATTATCACGCTTTTTACCTATAGTATCAATTTCATCTATAAACACTATACATGGAGCTTTTTCTTTAGCTTGTTTAAATAAATCACGTATTCTAGATGCTCCCATACCTACAAACATCTCAACAAATTCAGAACCAGATATTGAGAAAAATGGTACATCTGCTTCACCTGCTACAGCTTTTGCAAGTAATGTTTTTCCTGTTCCTGGAGGTCCTACTAAAAGTGCACCTTTTGGCATTTGTGCTCCTATTTTTTTATATTTTTCTGGATTGTGTAAGAAATCTACTATCTCACTTAGAGCTTCTTTTGCCTCATCTTGACCAGCTACATCATTAAATCTTTTTCCACTTTGGGCAGATACATACATTTTGGCATTGCTCTTTCCAAATTGCATGCTATTACCACCCATTCGTTTTTGCATTGATTTCATCATTAAATTACCAAATAGCATAAGAATACCTATAGGTACTATCCATGTAAGTAAAATACTTAAAAGAGGTGAATTTTCCTTGGGAATAATCTTAGTAAATTCTACTTTTGCATCTTTTAATCTATCAACTAGTTCTGGGTCATCCATTTTACCAGTTATGTATATATTTTTATCCTTACTACTAGATGGGCTTATTGCAATTTTATTACTTTCTATCTCAACAGATTTAACCTTTCCTGTATCTAACATTGTAAGAAATTTTCCATAATCAATCTCAACCATTTTTTTATCCATTAGACTTGGAAATATTAAAGCATTTAAAAACATTACTACTATTATTATTATTGTATAATAATAGAGTATTGACCTCTTTTGTGGTTTGTGTTCATCCATAATTTTGTTCTCCTTTAAATTAATTTTATGTTATTTGCAATCAATATGAGTTAAAAGCTTATTTAATTTTTTTAAGCCTTCTATTATATCTTCCATATCTTGCAATTTTTCACTAGTCATATTTTCAAAATAGTCATCAAAAATACTACTTGAAATATTTTCTTGTATATCCAGTGATTTTTCTGTAACTTTGACTTTTACAATTCGTTGGTCTTCTTTATCTCTTATACGATTTAAAAATCCATTTTTTTCGAGTCTTTGGCATATTACTGATACATTGCTATTTGTCATATTCAAATTTTTACCTAAATCACTTATTTTTTTCTCTCCATGTTCACATAGTTCTGATACTGTCTCTTATACACACT
>NZ_JAGWCS010000060.1:0-23309 GCF_020657705.1 Clostridioides sp. ZZV15-6598
TGGTAGACAAATTGTAAAGGTAGGTAAATTCTTTGCAAGTTCACAAATATGCAATAAATGTGGGTATAAAAACGAGGAAATTAAGAATTTAAATATAAGAGAATGGATTTGCCCTTGTTGTAATGTAACTCACGATAGAGATATAAATGCAAGTATAAATATACTAAAAGAAGGATTAAGACTAATAACAGTTTAAAATAGATAACTTATGTAAGAACCGTAGGAACTATGGGGATAGCCTGTGGAGAATTGGTAAGACATATTTTAGTATGCAAAATTCTATGAAGCAGGAACCCTGTGACTTTAGTCATGGGAGGTTCAGAGAATCATCAATATTGAAAGATAAACAAAAAAGATAAATAGAAGTACTTTATAATAGTTGGGGCTTATACTATAATTAATTAAGCAGTGATATAAATTCACACGACGATTATATCAAGATGGAGATGAATTAATGGCAAAAATATATTTAGAAAATGAAAGTAAAACTAGAGAAATAGGACATAAATTAGGTAAATTATTAAAAGAAGGTAGTGTAATTTGTTTAGTGGGGGATTTAGGAGCTGGGAAGACCACAATGACACAAAGCTTAGCAGACTCATTAGGTATAAATGATTATATAACAAGCCCAACTTTTACTATAATAAACGAGTATGAAGGAAAAATACCTTTGTATCATTTTGATGTTTATAGAATTGGTAGTAGTGATGAAATGTATGATATTGGATATGATGAATATATAAATTCAAATGGAATCTGTATAATCGAATGGGCCAATTTAATAGAAGATATACTTCCAAAAGAATATTTAAACATAGAATTAAGATATAAAGATGAAGGAAGAGAAATGATATTAACTCCAAAAGGAGATTATTATAAAGGTATAGTTGAGGAGTTGATTAAATAATGAAGATATTAGGTATAGATACATCTTCTATGGCAGCAAGTGTAGCAGTTGTTGAAGATGATAATTTAATCTGTGAGTTTACAGTAAATAACAAAAAAACTCATTCACAAAAGCTTATGCCAATGATAGAAAATATGTTGGATATGAGTGATTTAAACATAAAAGAGATGGATTTGTTAGCTATATGTATAGGACCTGGTTCATTTACAGGTCTTAGAATAGGTATGGCTACAGTAAAAGCTATAGCCCATGTAAATAACCTACCAATAATAGCAGTAAATTCTTTAGAATCTTTAGCAGGTAATATGAATTTATGTGAAAGAAAAATATGCTCTATATTAGATGCACAAAAAAATCAGGTTTATTCAGCTAAATATAAGTTTGAAGATGGAGAGTTAATAGAGTTAGATAGTGTTGATGTTGTAGAATTTGAAACTTTGCTAAAAGAAATTAAATCAAGTAATGAAGAATTTATAATAGTTGGAGAAGCAGTTTATAAATATAAGGATGAGTTAGAAAACATAAAAAATATAAAGATACCTTCACCAGCTCATAATGTGTCTAAAGCAGGAAGCTTATGTTCTGTAGCATTAAATAAATATAGTAAAAATATAGATGTACATACTTGTTATACAATAAATCCTATGTATATCAGAAAATCTCAGGCTGAAGTACAATATGACGAAAAAATGAAGAGGATAAATAATGAAAGATAATACAAAACAAACAATAGATGATGTAAAAATAGAAGAAATGACTATTAAAGATATAGATGAAGTTTTTGAAGTAGAAAAAAATTGTTTTGAAGATTATTGGTCAAAAGAATCTTTTAGAAAAGAGTTATCTAATGAAGTTGCAAAGTATATAGTAGCAAAGCTAGATGGAAAAGTAGTTGGATATGTTGGAATTTGGCTTATAATTGATGAAGGTCATATAAATAATGTGGCTGTTCATAGTGACTATAGAGGCAAAAAAATAGGAGATAAGTTAATAAAAAGATTAGTTGATTTATGTAAAGATAATAATATTGCATCTATGACATTAGAAGTTAGAGCATCAAATAAAGTAGCACAAAATCTATATAGAAAATATGGATTTAAAATGGGTGGAATCAGAAAAGAATACTACAGTGATAATAAAGAAGATGCAATTATAATGTGGAACCAATTAAAAGAGGTGTAGAGTTTATGGGTGATATAATAACATTGGCTATAGAAAGTAGTTGTGATGAAACAGCTGCATCAGTTTTAAAAAATGGTAGAGAAGTGCTTTCAAACATAATCTCTACTCAAATAGAAACACATAAAAAGTTTGGTGGTGTAGTACCAGAGGTGGCTTCAAGAAAACATGTGGAGAATATTGATATAGTTGTTCAAGAAGCTTTAGATAAGGCAAATATAGGATTTAATGATATAGACCATATTGCAGTTACATATGGTCCAGGGCTAGTAGGGGCTTTATTAGTAGGATTATCTTATGCTAAAGCACTTGCATATACATTGGATATTCCTCTTGTAGGAGTAAATCATATTGAGGGACATCTAAGTGCAAACTATATAGAGCATAAAGATTTAAAACCTCCTTTTATAACATTAATAGTATCTGGAGGTCATACTCACTTAGTCGAAGTCAAAGATTATGGTAAATATGAAATCTTAGGAAAGACGAGAGATGATGCGTCTGGAGAAGCCTTCGATAAGATTTCAAGGGCTATGAATTTGGGTTACCCGGGAGGGCCTATTATTGATAATTTAGCTAAAAAGGGGAATAAGCATGCTATAGAATTTCCAAGAGCTTATTTAGAAGAGAATAGCTATGACTTTAGTTTTAGTGGTCTAAAATCTTCTGTATTGAATTATTTAAATGGCAAAAGGATGAAAAACGAAGAAATAGTAGTTGAAGATGTTGCTGCATCTTTTCAGGAGGCTGTAGTTGAAGTTTTAGCTACTAAAGCATTAAAGGCGACAAAAGATAAAGGTTATGATGTTATAACTCTTTCTGGTGGAGTTGCCTCTAACTCTGGCCTTAGAGCTAAAATAACAGAACTTGCAAAAGATAGTGGAATTATAGTTAAATATCCTCCTTTAATTTTATGCACAGATAATGCTGCTATGATAGGTTGTGCAGGATATTATAATTTCATAAACAATAAAACGCATGATATGAGTTTAAATGCAGTTCCAAATCTTAAAATAAACCAGTAATATAAACTAAGCTTAAAACAAGACCATAGACAATCTTTATATTCTAATAAATCACGAGGTTTTTTTAATATAAGGTGAACTTATGGTCTAATTTATTTTAAGTTTTATTTTTTTGTAGAAAGATTATTTTAGAAAGTGGGTAATAGACTCTTTTTTTTCATTCTTAAAAAGTTTTATACTAAGTGTAGAAAGTTTAAGGAGGGGAAGAAATGAGTCAAAGTAAAGAAGATAAAATAAGAAGTATTTTAGAAGCAAAAAATATTAAATCAAATTTTCAAAATCAAGAAAATTTAGATGAACTTAGTGAAAAAAAAGCAAGTAAAAGAGCAGATGATTTATTGAATGTATATTATAATACATTGTCTACAGCTGATATGGAATTTCCATATTGGTACAATAGAGAATATAGAAAATCAGATGGTGATATAGCAGTAGTTAGAAGAGCTAAAGCTCTTAAAGCTGCTTTTTCTCATATGACACCAAATATAATACCTGGCGAGAAGATAGTAATGCAAAAGACACGTCATTATAGAGGTTCTTTCCCAATGCCTTGGGTAAGTGAAAGTTTCTTTGTTGCTCAAGGAGAACAAATGAAAGAAGAAGTAAAGAAGTTAGCTAGTAATACAGCAGATGAGCTTACAAAATTTGGTTCTGGTGGAGGAAATGTAACTGAAAGTTTTGGAAATGTCGTTTCAATAGCTGGTAAATTTGGAATGAGAAAAGAAGAAGTTCCTGTTCTTGTAAAAATGGCAAAAGAATGGGTTGGAAAATCAGTTGAAGATTTAGGCTTTCACTATGAAAAGATGATGCCAGACTATGATTTAAAAGAAAATTTAATGAGTACACTTATATGCATGTTTGATTCAGGGTATACACTTCCTCAAGGTAGAGAAGTTATAAACTATTTTTATCCTTTAAATTATGGATTAGATGGAATTATAGAAATGGCAAAAGAATGTAAAAAAGCAGTTGCAGGAAATGCATCTGGAGATGGTCTTATCGGAATGGATCGTCTATATTTTTACGAAGCTGTTATTCAAGTTATTGAAGGGTTACAAGCTTGGATTTTAAACTATGCAAAACATGCAAAGTATTTAGAAAGTATAGAAACAGATTTAGAAGCAAAAAAAGAATATTCAGATTTAGTAGAGATATTAGAACATATTGCACATAAACAACCTCGTACATTTAGAGAAGCTCTTCAATTGACTTATACAATCCATATAGCATCAGTAAATGAAGATGCTATATCAGGTATGTCTATAGGTCGTTTTGGTCAAATTTTATATCCTTGGTATGAACAAGATATGGAAAAAGGATTAATTACAAAAGAAGAAGTTATTGAATTATTAGAACTTTACAGAATAAAAATTACTTGTATTGACTGTTTTGCCTCAGCAGGTGTAAATGGAGGAGTATTATCAGGAAATACATTTAATACTTTATCTATAGGCGGATTAAGAGAAGATGGTTCTACAGGAGCTAATGAGTTAGAAGAATTATTATTAGAGGCAAGTATGAGATGTAGAACTCCTCAACCTAGCTTAACTATGTTATATGATGAAAAACTTCCAGAAGATTTTTTAATGAAAGCTGTTGAATGTACAAAGCTTGGTTCTGGTTATCCAGCATGGGTAAACAATTCAAATGGGACAACATTTATGATGAAGCAATTTGCTGATGAAGGGATGACTGTTGAAGAAGCTAGAGCATTTGCATTAGGTGGATGTCTAGAAACATCTCCAGGATGCTGGAAACAACTGACTTTAAATGGAAAGACATATTCTATTGCAGGTGGAGCAGGACAATCTGCTGGTTCTGGGGTTCACTTTATTGCCAATCCTAAAATATTAGAGCTTGTTCTTATGAATGGTAAAGACCATCGTATGAATATACAAGTATTTGAACCTCATAACAAGTCATTAGATACTTATGAAGAAGTTGTAGAAGTATTTAAAGACTATTATAAACAAGCAATAAATGTTCTTGAGAGAGCAAATAACATTGAGTTAGATATATGGAGAAAGTTTGATACTTCTATAATAAATTCCCTATTAAAACCAGACTGTTTAGATAAAGGTCAACATATAGGAAATATGGGATATCGTTATAATGCAACATTAAATGTAGAAACTTGTGGAACTGTTACTATGGTTAACTCATTTGCTGCACTTAAAAAACTTGTATATGATGACAAAGCTTTTACAGTTGAAGAAATGAAGGATGCTGTATTAAATAATTTTGGATTTAAAGACGCATTAGAAGTTGGAAATTATTCTATGGCAGACCAAGTAAAAGTAGATAAGACTGGCAAATATGATGCTATTTATAAGGCCTGTCTTGATGCACCTAAATATGGAAACAATGATTTGTATGCAGATACAATACTTAAAAATTATGAAATATGGTTATCAAAAGTGTGTGAAGAAGCACAATCTTTATATGCTAAAAAAATGTATCCTTGTCAAATTTCTGTATCTACACATGGACCACAAGGAGCTGCCACTTTAGCTACTCCAGATGGTAGATTAAGTGGAACAACATACTCAGATGGTTCAGTCTCTGCATATGCAGGAACAGATAAAAATGGTGTGTATGCATTATTTGAATCTGCAACTATTTGGGACCAAGCAGTAGTTCAAAATTCTCAAATGAATTTAAAACTTCATCCAACAACTATTAGAGGACAACAAGGTACAAAGAAACTATTAGATTTAACAAGAAGTTATTTAAGAAAAGGTGGATTCCATATTCAATACAATGTTGTGGACTCAGAAACTTTAAAAGATGCACAAAAGAATCCTGACAATTATCGTCAACTAATGGTACGTGTTGCTGGATTTACTCAATATTGGTGTGAGTTAGGTAAACCAATACAAGATGAAGTAATTGCTAGAACAGAGTATGAAGGGGTGTAAAATATGAGAAAACATAGTGATTGTATGAATTTTTGCGCAGTAGACGCCACTAAAGGGATTTGTAGATTATCAAAACAAATGATTAATTTAGATGATGAAGCATGTTCAGAAATAAAAGTAATGCCAAGATGTAAAAATTGTAAAAATTTTGTTAACGCTAATGATGAAGGTATAGGTAAATGTGTTGGGCTAGAAAATGAAGATTGGGTATACTCAACATTAAACGCAATTACTTGTGAAGGGCATGTGTTTAATGAATAGTCAAAGCCAATTAGAAGGAATGATTTTTGATATACAAAGCTTTTCAGTTCATGATGGACCAGGTTGTAGAACAACTGTATTTTTAAATGGATGTCCACTTAGTTGTAAGTGGTGTGCAAATCCTGAAAGTTGGACTGTTAGACCACATATGATGTTTAGTGAGTTGTCTTGTCAATATGAAAATGGATGTACTGTATGTCATGGTAAATGTAAAAACGGTGCATTGAGTTTTGACCTTGATAATAAGCCAGTCATAGATTGGGGCATATGTAAGAGTTGTGAGAGTTTTGAATGTGTCAATTCGTGTTATTATAATGCGTTTAAATTATGTGCAAAGCCATATACGGTAGATGAGCTTGTAAAGGTGATTAAGCGTGATTCTAATAACTGGAGAAGTAATGGAGGAGTAACATTTAGTGGAGGAGAACCACTACTTCAACATGAATTTTTACATGAAGTGCTATTAAGATGTCATGAAACAAATGTGCACACTGCTATTGAAACGAGTGCATGTGTTTCGAATGAAATTTTTAATAAGATATTTGAGGATATCGACTTTGCGTTTATTGATATAAAGCATATGGATAGAGAAAAACATAAGGAACAAACAGGTGTGTATAATGATTTAGTATTAGAAAACATATCAAATCTTGTAAACTCTGGTTGGGGTGGAAGATTAGTACTTAGAGTACCAGTTATTTCAGGGTTTAATGATAGTATGGAAAATATAAATGATATTATATCTTTTATGCATAAAAATAATTTAGTAGAAATTAATCTGTTACCATTTCATAGGCTAGGAGAGTCAAAGTGGATTCAATTGGGTAAAGAATATGAGTATTCTGATAAAGGTGATGTTGATGAAGAGCATCTTGAAGAATTACAGGACATATTTTTAGATAATGGCATAGCCTGTTATGTTGGACATGAGACTGCTTTTTAGAAATAAATATCATAAAATAAAATATTAGTTTGTAGAAGGGGTTATCACATGAGTAAATTAAACTTATACTGTGATAGCTCCTTTTTATGTATCTTAATTAAGTACATTTTAACTTGTTTTATATAAAGTTTATATTTTAAGTTAAAAATATGTATGGCGAATAAACGTATAGAAATACTTTTTTTCAGATAATACTTGAGTATAAATAATATATTTAGAATATTTTTTTAATAGGTAAATACCAAGAAAAGGGAAAATACTAAGAATATAACAATTACTATTCATACTCTACTATGTAGTTCATCCAGTATTAATTAAAAATATAATGGACATAAAAAATATCATAAATATGTGATAAGATAAATATGTAGAAATATTTTACTTATTTTTGGGTTGTTATATATTTAGGTACTGGGGTGATATAGTTGAACCAAGAAATATTTTTTAAAGTAATGAATGAAATATTAGAAAATATTGATGAAGGGGTACATTTTGTTAATAAAGAAGGGAAAACTATAATCTACAATGATTCTGTACAAAAAATGGAAAAAATGAATAGACATGATATTTTAACGAATTCATTTTTTGATATAGTCAGCAAAATGAAAATAAATAGAAGTACACTAGTAGAAGTTTTGGAAAAAAGAGAAATCATTAAAGACAATATTCAAAAATATCTAGATAAGAATGGAAAAGAAATAACAGCAATCAATACTACAATACCAATTGATATTAAAGGAGAATTTGTAGGGGCACTTGAAATATCAAAGAATATGACAACTATAGAAAATTTACTAAACAGAAGCTATAAAAAGAATTTAGTTAATAAAGTTAATAATAAAGCAAAAAATGGATATGAATTTGATGATATTTTAGGAGAAAGTAATTTGATCAAAGAGGCAATAGCAAAATCTAAGAAAGCTTGCAAGTCTGATGCCTCAGTATTTATATATGGTGAAACTGGGACAGGCAAAGAGTTATTTAGCCAGTCCATTCACTATGGAAGTAGTAGAAAAAACTATCCATTCATAGCACAAAATTGTGCAGCTTTACCAGAATCACTATTCGAAGGAATTCTCTTTGGAACTGCTAAGGGAGGATTTACAGGGGCAATAGATAGGCCTGGTTTATTTGAACAAGCTAACAAAGGAACATTATTATTAGATGAAATAAACTCCATGCCTATTATATTACAGGCTAAATTACTAAGGGTTTTACAAGAAGGTTATGTAAGAAGAGTTGGAGGGACTAAGGATATACCTGTTGATGTAAGAATTATTGCTACAACAAATGAAAGTCCGAGAGTTATTTTAAATGAGAATAAAATGAGAACGGATTTATATTATAGGCTTAACATAATACATATAAAAATTCCTCCACTTAGAGATAGAAAAGAGGATATATCTGTATTATGCAAAAAATTTATTTCAAAGTATAATAAAAAGTTAAATAAAAAAGTAGTAGATATTTCAGATGAAGCTATCAGAATTTTAAAAAATTATAACTGGCAAGGTAACATAAGAGAACTAGAAAACATAATTTATTGTACTATGAGTATGATGGAAGACGAGAGACAAATAGAAACAAGCATGATTAATTTAAATGACTATTACAATCTTAAAGAGAATAAAGAGGATAATAATTATTCTTTAAATGATTTAGAAAATAAGACACTTAATAATATTATTAGTGAGATAGAAGAGAAATATATATATGAATCATTAGAAAAGACATCTTATAATATAACTAAGGCAGCATCAATTTTAGGACTGAATAGGCAGAATTTACAGTATAAAATGAAAAAATACAATATTAAAATATTATAAAGAGCAAAATAAAGGAGCAAAATTATTATAAAAGAGCAAAATTTTTTGCTCTTTTTTATTTCTCAGAAAAAATATTATTTTTTATTTATGAAAATATACAACAAGATAATTATAGTTTCAACGTTCTAATAAATATTTATTTTCAGTTTGAAGTTGGCACGATTTATGCTTTAACTAATTATTAAGAATATATAAATTTTTAGGAGGATACAGATATGAGAAAAGTAAGAGTTGGAATATGGGGATTTGGAGCTATGGGGATAGGTATGGCTAATATGATTTTAAAAAAAGAAGGTATAGAAATAGTATCTGTTTGCAGTAGAAGTACTTCAGGTAAAAGTATGTATGATGTCCTAGGGATTGAAAGAGGAGAAAGAGCAGAAGTTATTATCAATGGAAATTATGAAGAAGTTTTTAAAGAAAAAAGTGCAGATGTTGTTTTATTAGCAACTGATTCATTTACTAAAAAGGCTTTTGATAAAATAATGTTCTTATTAAATAGAAAAATAAATGTTATATCAACAGCAGAACAAATGGCATATCCACAAGCTGATGATGCAGATTTGGCTAAGAAAATGGATGAAGTTGCAAAAGAAAATGGAGTAAGTATACTTGGAACAGGAATAAATCCAGGGTTTGTATTAGATTTATTAGTATTAGCACTTTCAGGTACTTGTGAGGAAGTTAATAGTATAAAAGCTAAGAGAGTAAATGATTTATCACCATTTGGAAAGTCTGTTATGGTAGAGCAAGGTGTTGGTGTAACAAAAGAAGAGTTCATAAAAGGTGTAGAAAATCATACTATAGCAGGTCATGTAGGATTTGTAGAATCAATAAATATGATAGCTGATGGATTAGGATGGAAGCTAGATAAGATAGAACAAACAAAAGAACCAATAATGACTACAGTAGATAGAAAATCTAAGTATGGAGAGGCACTAGCTGGAAATGTTGCTGGTTGTAGACAATGTGGATATGGATATGTAAACGGAGATATTTTAATTGAAATGGAGCATCCACAACAGATAATACCTGAAGTAGAAGGCATTAAAACAGGAGACTATGTCTCAATAAAAGGGATACCAAATATTGATTTACAAATAAATCCTGAAATACCTGGAGGAGTAGGTACTTATGCAATGATAGTAAACTCTATTCCATTAATAATAAATGCTAGACCAGGTCTTAAAACTATGTTGGATATACCAGTACCTAGAGCAATAATGGGAGATATAAGAAATCAGATAGAAGTTGAGTTAGAAGAAGAGTCAAAAGCAAATTAATAAAATAACAGTTAGTTGATAAGGGGATGAAAAAATGGATGCTAAAATTAATGATTGGGTTATTATACACAATATAGTGTTGACTCCAGAAGAAAGAGCCCCACAAGTTCCAGAGGATACTAAGAAAGTATCCTTAGAAATGTGGGTTAAAGGGTTTATACAAAATGATGCCTCTATAGGTGATTTAGTAGAAGTTAAAACAATTACAGGTAGACTTGTAAAAGGTAATTTACTTAAAGTAAATCCATATTATACTCATGATTATGGTAAATGTATACCAGAGTTACTCCAAATAGGAATACAGGCTAAAGAAATATTATTTGGAGGTGTGTATAATGAATAATTCAGCATCAATGAAAGATATGAGGTATCAAGCTGTCATGGGAAGAAATAATGAAATAATGAAAAATGCAATTGGATTGGATTACTCATCTTTTGAACAAGAAGGAATAGGATTTGATTATGAAAAAATGATGGGTGAAACAGGATATACATTACAAGATATAGAAGCAATTCAATCACAATATGCTGTTGGAAATACTCCTATAATAGAACTTAAAAACTTGACTAAGTTAGCTAGAAAATGTGCCCCAGAAGGTAAAGGTGCTAGAATATTTGTAAAAGATGAAGCAATGAATGCATCTGGTAGCTTTAAAGCAAGAAGAGCAGCTACTGCAGTATACCATGCTAAAAAAATGGGATATAAAGGTGTAATAGCAGCTACTAGTGGTAACTATGGGGCAGCTGTAGCATCTCAAGCAGCAATGCAGGGGTTAAAATGTATAATAGTCCAAGAATGTTATGATTCTAATGGTGTAGGTCAACCTGAAATTATAGAGAAAGCAAGAAAATGTGAAGCCTATGGAGCAGAAGTTGTTCAATTAACTGTTGGACCAGAATTATTTTATACATTCTTAGTTTTATTAGAAGAAACAGGTTATTTTAATGCATCATTATATTCACCATTTGGCATTGCAGGTGTAGAAACTTTAGGATATGAGTTAGCTATTCAATTTAGAGAAAAATATAAAAAAGACCCAGATGTAGTTGTTTGTACAAATGCAGGTGGAGGTAATCTTACTGGAACTGCAAGGGGTCTAATAAAAGCTGGTTCTCTTAATACTAAAGTAGTAGGAGCGAGTGTTGATTTAAAAGGATTACACATGGCTAGTGATAATCAATTTAATAAAAAATCATTTACAACAGGGCATACAGGTTTTGGTATACCATTCTGTACATGGCCTGATAGGTCAGATGTACCTAGATCAGCAGCTAGGCCACTTAGATATATGGACAGATATGTGTTAGTAAAACAAGGAGAAGTTTTCTATACAACTGAATTATTAGCACAGTTAGAAGGTATAGAAAGAGGCCCTGCTGGTAATACATCTTTAGCAGCAGCATTCTCTTTAGCACAAGAATTAGATGAAGATAAAGTTGTAGTAGTACAAGAGACAGAGTATACAGGTGCAGGTAAACACATATGTCCACAACTTACTTTTGCAAGAGAAAATGGAATAGATATAAAATTTGGAAATCCAGGAGAAGAAATTGCAGGAGTAAACTTAATATTACCAGAAAGACCAGAATTATTAAAATGTGTTGATATAGATATGAATAAAATAAGAAAATCATTTATAAAAAATTGCATATCTCATAATGGTATTGAGGATGTTAATAGTCTAAGTAATGAAGATATAGAGTTTCTGATGAAAGAAGTAAAAAGTTCAAGAGATTTTGTTATTGATACGTTAGATAATTTATAATAATTACTATTTTTTAATTTAACATGAAATAAATAGTTGGAAAATTCACTTAAATTGATATGAATGGGGGAATGTTGATGAAAAAAAGAGAGGATGATTTTGAGGTTAGAAGAAAACATCTTCAGAAATTGAGCGATGATGAGTTAAAAGAAAGATTTTGGAGTTTAGCTACTCAGATAGTAGAACCAATGATAGACCTTGGCAAAAAGAACACAACACCATCAATAGAAAGGTCTGTTTTGTTAAGGATGGGATTTTCTTCTCTTGAGGTAAAACCTATTTTAGAAGGTGTTATGGAAAGAGGTCTTATAAGTAAGGGCGCAGGGCATGTAGTTTATAGGTTTGCTAAATCTAAAAATATATCGGTTAGAGAAGCTGGTTTATTATTAGTTAATGGTGAATATTGGGATGAAGTTACATGTTTATTTAGAGAAGGGGTAGAATCATGTTAAAGGAAAATAAAAAATTAGATATAGACTATATATTAAAAGATTTGGATAAATATAAACCAAAAAGAAGAGGTTGGGTTTGGAGAGAGCATTTGGAAAATCTTGAAATGGGACCTTTTGAATATAAAGACTGTACAAAACCTTTAAATAAGAGTGTAGGGTTACCATCATCTAAGTATTTCAATAATATAGACCCTCAACCAAGCCCAGTTATTACTACTGAAATAGCATCTGGTAGATTTGAAGATGATATAAGAAGAATGAGGATGGCAGCTCATCATGGCGCTGACCACTTAATGGTCATTAGAACTGCGGGACAATCACATTTTGACGGACTTATAGAAGGCACTCCTCAAGGTATAGGTGGCGTTCCAATAACAAGAAAACAAGTAAGAGCTCAGAGAAAAGCTCTTGACTTTATAGAAGAAGAAGTTGGTAGACCTATTAATTACCATTCATATGTAAGTGGTGTTGCGGGTCCTGAAGTGGCAGTAATGTTTGCTGAAGAAGGGGTCAATGGAGCACATCAAGACCCACAATATAATGTTCTATATAGAAATATAAACATGGTAAGATCTTTTGTAGATGCTTGTGAAGCTAAACAAATAATGGCTTTTGCTAATATAGCTCAAATAGATGGAGCACATAATGCTAATGCTACTGCTAGAGAAGCATGGAAGGTAATGCCTGAACTTATGGTTCAACACGCTTTAAATTCTATATTCTCAGAAAAAATAGGAATAGATAAAAGTAATATATGCTTATCAACAGTTCCACCAACAGCACCTCCAGCACCATGTTTAAGAATAGACTTACCTTATGCTGTTGCACTTAGGGAATTATTTAGCGATTATAAGATGAGAGCTCAAATGAATACTAAATATATGGAATCGTCAACTAGAGAAGCAACAGTTACTCATGTATTAAATTTATTAACATCAGTCTTAACTAGAGCTGACATACAATCAACTATAACACCTGATGAAGGTAGAAATGTACCTTGGCATATATACAACATAGAAGCCTGTGATACAGCAAAGCAAGCTTTAGTTGGTATGGATGGTCTTATGGATATGATAGAACTTAAAGATGTTGGCGAATTAAGATACAAAGCAAGAGAGCTTAAAGAAAGAGCTGTATTATATATGGAAGAAATCTTTGAAGTTGGTGGATATTTTGAATCTGTAGAACAAGGATTCTTCGTTGACTCAGGAAATTATCCAGAAAGAAATGGTGATGGAATATCTAGAAAAATAAAAGGCGGAGTTGGTGAAGGTACTGTTTATGGAAGAGATGAAGATTATTTAGCACCTGTAACTGCTCACTTTGGATACAATAATGTAGCTCAATACGATGAAAAAGCTATAGATAATCCATCAATATTAATAGATGGATGTACATTTGAAAATCCAGACAAAATAATATATATCGATGAACTTGATGATTTTGATAATGTGGAAAATAGACTAAAAGAATCAGAGGAATACAGAAGTGGAACTAAAATCAAGCCTGAAATGGAATGGTGTGCAGATGGAATTGTAATGATAACAATGATGCTTCCTACCGATAAAAGAACAGCTGAGTTTGCAGCTTTGGAATTTGTCAAAAAAATGAATTTACAAGAAGTTGAGGTTATAAGTAGAGAAGTTATGCATGAATCTGAAGGCACTAGGATAGAAGTAAAGGGAAGAGTTGCATTTGATATAGATTTAAATGACTTAGTAATACCAGAAGAACCTAAAGTACTAACTGATGAAGAAATAAGAGCTGATATAGAAGAAAAACCTATGAAAATAGTTTCAGCTACAGTTGGCGAAGATGAACATTCAGTTGGTCTAAGGGAAATAATAGATATAAAACATGGTGGTATTGAAAAATATGGTATAGAATGCCATTACTTGGGGACTTCTGTACCTGTAGAAAAATTAGTAGATGCAGCAATAGAGCTAAATGCAGATGCAATACTTGCATCTACAATAATAAGTCATGATGATATTCATTATAAAAATATGAAGAAATTACACGATTATTGTGTAGAAAAAGGTATGAGAGATAAAGTAATGATTGCTTGTGGAGGAACACAAGTAACACCTGAAATAGCCGTTGAACAAGGAATAGATGCTGGATTTGGAAGAAACAGCAAAGGTATAAATGTAGCCACTTTCTTGGTCGAAAAAAGAAGAGAAATGAATAATAAATAATGAAGAATAAAAAAGTTTCTTTAAAAATAGATGTGTTGGTAGCCGAAATTGGAAGCACTACTACTGTGGTAAACGCTTTCCATAATATTGATACTGATAATCCTGTATTTTTAGGTCAAGGTCAGGCTCCAACAACAGTGTTTGAAGGTGGCGATGTAAGGAATGGCTTATCAGGTGCTATTAAAGATTTAGCTAATAAATTATCTGTAGATAATGTAGAGTATAATGATATGTTTGCAACTTCTAGTGCAGCTGGCGGATTAAAAATGACTGTTCATGGATTAGTATATGATATGACAGTAAAAGCAGCTAAAGAAGCTGCTCTAGGAGCTGGAGCTGTTATTCGTCAAGTAACATCAGGTAGAATTAAAAGAACTGATTTAAGTAAAATTAAAGAAATAAATCCAAATATAATTTTAATAGCTGGTGGAGTTGATTACGGAGAAAGAGATACAGCTATTTATAATGCAGAAATGATAGCTTCTATGAATTTAGGTATACCAGTTATATATGCTGGTAATATTGAAAATCAAGAGGAAGTAAGGTTAATATTTAAAGATACAAATTATAAGCTTTATATAGCAGAAAATGTGTACCCTAAAATAGATTTATTAAATATAGAACCTACAAGAAAAATCATCCAAGGAGTGTTTGAAGATCATATAACTACAGCACCAGGAATGAAGTATATTAAAGAAATGGTTAATGAAAATATTACTCCAACTCCAGGGGCTGTAATGGAAGCTTCTAAACTATTATATAAAAATATTGGAGATTTATTAACTATAGATGTAGGTGGAGCAACTACTGATGTACATTCTGTTACAGATGGAAGTGACTATATTAATAAAATATTAGTTAATCCTGAACCTGTAGCTAAGAGAAGTGTTGAGGGAGATTTAGGTGTATATGTAAATATGAAAAATATAGTAGAAGTTATAGGCAAAGAAAATTTACAAAATGAATTATCTATAGATATTGATAAAGTAATAGATAATTATCCGCCAATACCAAAATCAAAAGAAGAAATATTATTTGTGGAGAGATTGACAAAAGAAGCTGTTATTAAAGCTATGTTAAGACATTCAGGAAAAATAAGAAATATTTATGGAACAACTGGAAAAACCAAAATTGCAGAAGGAAAAGATTTAACAGAAGTAAGGTATATAGTGGGTACAGGGGGAGCACTTACTAGGCTCCCTAGTAGAATTAAAATATTAGACGATATGACTAAATACAATAAAAATAAAGAATTACTATTTCCAAGGGAACAAACAAAGATATTGATAGATAATGACTATATTATGGCTTCTATGGGTGTTTTGTCTAAAAAATACGAAGAAGCATCTCTTAAGCTCCTATTAAAAAGTTTGAACTTCGAGGAGGAAAAATTATGTACCCTAGATTAGAAATAGACATAGAAAAATTAAAACATAATACTAAAATAATTTTACAGAGTTGTCATGAAAGAAACATTAAAGTATCTTTTGTAACTAAATCATTTTGTGCACGAAAAGAAATAGTAGAATCAGTATGTAATGAAGGAATAGAACATATAGCAGATTCAAGAATACAAAACTTAAAAAAATTACAAAATATAAATTTACCTAAAATGTTGATTAGAATACCCATGATAAGTGAGCTAGAAGAAGTTATCAATTATTGTGACATAAGTTTTAACTCAGAATTAGAAACTATAAAAAAATTAAATGAGTTATGTGAAAGTAAAAATATTATTCATAAGATAGTTCTTATGTTTGACTTAGGAGATTTACGAGAAGGATATTTTTATGAAGAAGACCTATTTAATAGCGTAAAAGAGATAGTAAGACTAAAAAATATTGAAATAATTGGTATAGCTACAAACTTAACTTGTTATGGAGCTATTATACCATCTAAAGAAAATACAGGTAGACTAGTAAGTATAGCTCAAAAGATAGAAGGTAAATTTGGAATAAATCTAGAAATAGTATCAGGCGGTAATTCAAGTTCTATACATTTAATGACAAGTAATAATATGCCAGAAGGTATTAATAATTTGAGAATAGGTGAATCTATTCTACTTGGTAGAGAAACAGCATACGGTAAAAATATAAATGGAACATATCAAGATGTATTCAAATTAATATGTCAAATAGTTGAATGTAAAGAAAAGCCATCAGTTCCTATTGGTGAAATAGGAGTTGATGCTTTTAGAAATAAACCTGTTTATGAAGATAGGGGAATTTTAAAAAGGGCAATCATAGCCATAGGTAAACAGGACATAAATATTGACTCTTTAATTCCAACAGACACTGATATAAAAATATTAGGGGCAAGTTCAGACCACATGATATTAGATGTAAGTAATACAAAATATGATTATAAATTAGGCGACAATGTAGAATTTTTATTAACTTATGGAGGTATCATGTCATCTAGTACGAGCGAATATGTTTCAAAAAAAATTATAGTGTAGTGTTCAAATAATTAGGAGGAAATTATTTTATGAAAGAGCGAGAATGTAGAAAAGCAAATCTGTTTGATGCAATGATACCAATTACTTGCTTGATATTATTTTTAAGTTTAGGAGTATTAATGTATGGCTCGTCACCTCATGTACCACTAATAGGAGCTGCAGCAGTAGCGGGACTTGTAGCTGTATATAGGCTTGGATTTAAATGGAAAGACCTAGAATTAAGTATGTTTAATAGTATAAAGATGGCAATGCAAGCAATTTTAATCATAATTATAATAGGTGTGCTTATAGGAACTTGGATAGTAAGTGGAGTAGTTCCATGTATGATTTACTGGGGACTAAAAATTTTATCACCAAATATTTTTTTAGTAGCATCAACGTTAGTCTGTTCAATAGTATCTCTTGCAACAGGTTCATCTTGGAGTACAATGGGGACAGTAGGTGTAGCACTTTTAGGAATTGGCCAAAGTTTAGGTATGCCAACTGGATTAATAGTGGGTTCTATAATATCTGGAGCTTACTTTGGAGATAAACTATCACCTTTATCTGAAACGACTAACTTAGCTCCAGCTATGGCAGGAACAGATTTGTTTACACATATAAAATATATGCTATATTCAACTATACCATCATTATTAATTTGTTTAGTAATTTATGGTGTAATCGGAATGAAGTATTCAGGTCAAGCATTAGACATAAAACAAATAGAGTTAATTAGGTCTACATTAGATTCTACATTTAATACCTTATCACCATTATTATTATTAGCTCCAGCAATAGTAATTGGATTAGTTATATTTAAAGTTCCTGCTATACCAGGGCTTATAGTAGGTGCTGTATTAGGAGTATTGTTTGCAGTAGTTTTCCAAGGAGAATCTATGAATGTAATATTAGACGCAGCACAAAATGGATATGTTTCATCAACACAAGTAAAAGAGGTAGATGCTTTATTGTCTAAAGGTGGGATTATGAATATGATGTCTACTGTATCTTTAACAATATGTGCTTTATCTCTTGGAGGTATTTTAGAAAAAACAGGTATGCTTGAAGCAGTAGCTTCTTCTTTACTAAGATTAGCAAAGGGTGTATTTGGAACAGTATTATGTACAATGGTAACTTGCACGGTTACTAACATAATAGCAGGTGAACAATACCTATCTATAGTTATACCAGGAAGAATGTATAATAAGGAATATAAAAAGAGAGGTATACACCCTAAGATGTTGTCAAGAGCTTTAGAAGATAGTGGAACTTTAAGTTCTCCATTGGTGCCATGGAATACATGTGGAGCGTATATAACAGCAACATTAGGTGTATCTGCATTAACATATGGTCCATATGCATTACTAAATATTATAAATCCATTGGTATCTCTAGCATTAATTGCATGCAAGTTTAAAATAGCAAAAATAGAAGATGAACCTGAAACTTGTTTGAATTTTGATATTTGATTATAGTATTTAATATATGTTACTTATTAGAAAAAATAAAGACCTAAATTTTGTGTAAATAACAAAGTTTAGGTCTTTATTGGCTATTTTTATAAGATTAAAGTGAAAAAGAATAACAAGTAATCTATAAAATCTTACTGAATTTTTTCTCTTGGAATATATAATTTTGAATCTTCTGATTTATCTTTACACTCAGATTCATTTTTTTTGTTTTTTTTCATAAGTACATATAGAGGTGCTATCAATAACATTGCTCCTAATCCTATCAAAACTCTATTTTGAGTTATAGGTTTTGACATATCTTCAACCCAAGCTTGTTGTAACAGCCATAAACTACCTAATATAGCTACTGTCGGTATAACAGGGCCAAAAGGAATCTTAAATGAAGCTTGAATATCTGCTCTTTTTCTTAAAACTATTACTGATAAACAAGTTGGTATGTATTGAGCAAATCTGGCAATTACACTCATTACTGCAAGCTGTTCAAAACTTCCAGTTAATACAAGTGGTATACAGAAGATTAAAGACATTATTATTGCCACATATGGAGCATCATATTTATTTGTTTTTCCTATAAATGCTGGAAGAGAACCTTCTTCTGCTAGAGCAGAGCCACATTTAGGAGTTACTATTGAAGAACCTATATTTATTCCAAATATAGATATTAATGTTGCGACAGATATAAATACTTTACCATAATTACCTAAAAATGCGCTTGAAGCATCTGCGATTGGAATACTATTTTCAAATAGTTTATCTCCAAGTATACCCATACAGACAACTTGAATTAAGATATAAATTATTGCACATATAAATATTGTAGTTATTAATGCTATTGGAAGATTTTTTTTAGGATTATCCATTTCTCCACTTGCCACAACGAATGATTCAAATCCAGTAAACGCATAAAATACTAATATTATAGCTGGTCCCATACTAGAATTTACAACATTGCCTGAAGGAACAACATTAGCAAATTTTATAAAGAATATTCCAACTATTACAAAAACTATTAATGGTACTAATTTAGCTATAGTTATTACATTATTCATTATCTTTGTACTTTTAATTCCAAATAAGCTGTTTATTGAAAGCAATGTCACTAATGTCACTGCGATATAACCTTTATATTCAGTAGCGGCTTCTGGCCAAAATGCACCTAAAGCTGTTGCGAAACCTACTGCTAGTGTAGACCATGATATGATTCTAATAACCCAAGACATAGTACCAACTTCAAAACCTATAAAATCACCAAATGCTTTTTTGGAGTATAAATATGCACCTCCATTTTTGTCAAACATACTTCCAGCTTCTGCAAAACATAAAAGTATTGATAAAACTAGAAGTGTAGCCAAAATATATATAAATATACTATTTTGGCTTGCTAGATTATAAACTTTACCTGGTAGTAAGAATATCCCTGAGCCTATTATGCTATTAATTCCTAATAATATCATACTAAATAACCCTAATTTTTTAGCTTTTTCCATATTAATTTATCTCCTATTCTTTTATTAATTACCATATTAATTACCATATTAATTAAAATATAAAGTATTCATTACATGCATCATAACTCCTATTGGTAGACAATCCTCATCTACATTAAATTTAGAGGTATGAAGAGGTGAAATTAGTCCTTTTCCCTCATTTTTGCATCCTAAATGGAAGAAGGCTCCTTTGCAATGTTCTGTATAAAAAGAAAAATCTTCTCCTCCTAATGAAGGATTTGCTCTCATTATAAATTTTTCTTCTCCAAGTAATTCCTTAGTGCTTGAAATAACAGTGTCTACTAATTCCTTTTCATTTATAACAGCAGGGTAATTTTCGTCACTCACGTGTAATGTTCCAATACATCCAAATGCAGATGCTGTATCTTCAACAATTTTAGTAATCTTATTAATTACAAAATCTCTTGTCTCACTATTTAAAGTTCTCAATGTACCCTCTAATTTTACATCTTCACATATTACATTATGTGCATCACCACCATATATTTTGCCTATAGTCAAAACTGCAGCATTATTTGGTTCTAGGTTTCTACTTATTATGGTTTGTAGTGATGTAACAATTTGTGAAGCTGTGACTATTGCATCAATACCATTTTCAGGATATGCACCATGAGCTCTTTTACCTTTAACACTTATTTCTATAGTATCAACACTTGCATTTAATGTGTCGTATTTTGTTTCAATAAATCCTGTTTCAATGTGTGGCATAACATGAAGCCCAAATATATAATCAGCTTTAGGGTTTTCTAAACACCCATCTTCAACTAAGAATTTTGCGCCACCAAAACCTTCTTCTGCTGGTTGAAATAAGAATTTTACATTTACATTTAGACTATCTTTCATTGAGTAGAGTACTTTACATGCTCCAAGTAGCATTGTTGTATGCGCATCATGACCACAAGCGTGCATTTTTCCATTATGTATTGATTTGTAAGGTATATCGTTTTCTTCTTCTATAGGAAGTGCATCCATATCTGCTCTTATACAAATAGTTTTATCTGCATTCTCTTTTAAAATGTATGCCATAATTCCATTGTGTTTTGTAAATTCCATATAATCAATTCCTATTTCTTTTAAATAAGAAATGACTTTTTGTTTTGTAAGATTTTCCTCAAGAGCTAATTCTGGAATTCTGTGTAATTCTCTTCTGACATCTATTAACCAAGGTTTTATAGAATTACAACTTTCTATTACAAAATCTTTTTCTAATTCTTTAACTTGATTTTCTAATTTTAAAGCTGATTGCATTTTTATTCCTCCAATTGCTTTTTATTGTTTTGTTAATATAGTTAAGCAATTATCATGCCATATTTTTTCAAAAAAAGAATTTTGTGTTTTGTGAAAATATTGAATTCAAATAATCATTTAATTGGATAAAAAATATAAAAATGAATGTATAATTGCAGTTTTCAGTAAAAAATCTTGCTTTGCATAGATAGTATTCTGTATACATGTATTTATAAATAAAATAGGAAATTTTTTGTTTATCCTATTCCTATTAATTCCTATTAACTAAATAAAAATAAACTATAATTTTGATATATTTAGCAAACAAAAAAATCTACTAAGGAAACAAATTATTCCCTAATAGATTTTTTATTTAATAGTTGATATACTTATAGAGTTTCATGCTTTAATTTATTATAAAAGCTTTCTCCTTTTTGAGTTATTTTGCTTCCATATCTTCCTGAATTACAAATTATAAATTCTTCCTTTTTTAGATATTCAAATATTTTTTTAATTTTCCCTTCAGTAATTTGAATATTTTTATCTAGTAATCTCTGCAAAATTAATCCTCTACCAATACCAACATCTGATTCTTTATTTAAAATTAACACTTCTAGTATATTTAAAATATCATTTTTATTATATTTTAGTTTTAATGGGGAATTCTTATTATCTAAAGTCCTTAAGTTTGGAGGTAAGTCTTTTTCAAGTACAATATCATCACACATAATATTTAAATAAGATGTCACATTTTGGAGTTCTCTTATATTACCTTTCCATTTATAGTTTTGTATAAGCTCTTTTGCTTCGGGTGTAATCAATAACTTTTTATTAATTAAATCTTCCATAATAATTAAGATATCTTCTTTTCGTTCCCTTAAAGGAGGAATATTTATTGGAATTGTATTTAGTCTATAATATAAATCCTCTCTAAATCTACTATTATCAATCATTTGTTCTAGGTTTTTATTAGTAGCTGATATGATTCTAACATCTATATTTATTATATTATGAGAACCAACAGGCATTATCTGTTTTTCTTGGAGAACTCTAAGTAGCTTTGTTTGTAGTTCTAAGGGCATGTCGCCAATTTCATCTAAGAATATAGTCCCATTATTTGCTAGTTCAAATAATCCTTGTTTTCCTTCTTTTAGACCACCAGTGAAAGTGCCTTTATCATATCCAAATAACTGACTTTCTAGTAAGTTTTCAGGAACAGCTGCACAATTTACTGCTATAAATGGTTGATTTTTTCTAGTTGAATTATTGTGTATAGATTGGGCGATGAGTTCTTTACCAGTTCCACTTTCACCTCTAATAAGTATACTTAAATCAGATCTAGAAACTTTTTTAGCTAAATCTATACATTCAAGCATCTTTGGGCTATTTGTTTTTATATCTCTGAATGTATATTTTGCTATTTGTCCTTTTTCTCTTAATTTTTTAGTTAAATTTTGTTCTAGCTTTTTTATGTATGTTATTTCTTGTAAACTGTAATATGTGCCCATTTTTTCATCTTTATTGTATATGTTTTTTTTATTTACATTTATATACTTTTTATCAAATATAACAACCTTGTCCAATATCTCTTTTTCATTTAATAAAACCTTTAAACTATCTATAAACACTTTATCAATATGTTTACCATATATATCTTCTTTTATATTTAAGATGTCTTTTACTTTACTATTATATGTATTTATTACACCATCTTTTGAAGTGAATAATATTCCATCTTTTGATAAGTTCAGTATTGTATCTAATTCTTCTATCTTTAAAAACAGTTCCTTATATTTATCTTTTATACCTGTGTCTAAACTTATTATTTCTTCTGAGTATTTAACCAGATTAGATTGTATTTCTTTTGAATCGATTTGTAATAAGTTTATTATTTCTATAAAGGT
>NZ_JAGWCS010000061.1:0-23129 GCF_020657705.1 Clostridioides sp. ZZV15-6598
CAATAAATTATACTTTTGAAGTATATTTTTTCGTTTGTCGTTTAATATTATAAGTAATGATATGATTTTAAAATTTATTTAAATAACAAAAATTTTCTTTAAATTCTGTTAATTTTTCGAAAACTTTGTTAAATAATATACTTTCATACATCCATTGAAAAAACCAGAAAAAAGTAATACTATATATAGTACTAGCATTAGACACAAAAGAATACAAATGGAGGTACTTATATTATGGAATTTCAACAAATAATAGCTATATGTATATTTTTAATAGTTATGGCAGCTATTATTACAGAAAAGGTAAACAGATCTGTAGCAGCTGTTGGTGGTGCACTATTAATGATAATCTTCAATATACTTACACTTGATGAAGGGTTAAGCCATATAGACTTCAATACTATTGGAGTATTAGTTGGTATGATGCTATTTGTTGCTGTTGTTAAAAACTCAGGGCTATTTGAATATATAGCTATTTGGACTGCAAAAAAAGCTAAAGGTGATCCATGGAGAATAATGATTTGTTTTGCTATTATAACAGCCATTTTATCTGCTGTATTAGATAATGTTACTACTGTCTTACTTATTGGTCCAATGACTATAGTTATTACACAAATTTTAGGACTTAATCCAGTTCCATTTTTAATAACACAAATTTTAGCTTCAAATATCGGAGGTACGTCTACTCTTATAGGTGACCCTCCAAATATTATGATTGGTAGTGCTGCCAATCTTAGTTTCATGGATTTTGTAATAAATTTAGGGCCTGCTGTTATAGTAATACTTATTATAACAATAATATGTTTTAAATTTATTTATGGTAAAGAACTTGTTGTGGACGATAAAGCTAAGGAAGTAATATTAAAACTTGATGAAAAAAAATCTATTAAAGATAAACCCTTACTTATAAAAAGCCTTCTTTTAATAGCATTTATACTTTTTGGTTTTATGTTTCATAGCACAATCCATATAGATTCTTCTGTTGTGGCATTAACTGGTGCATCTATAATGCTTCTTATAGGAAAACAAGATGTAGATGAAATTATGGCAGGCATTGAATGGTCTACAATCTTATTCTTTATGGGATTATTCGTAGTAGTTGGTGGATTAGTAGAAGTAGGTATAATAAATAAATTAGCTCAAGCATTGATTGGACTTACAGAGGGTCATATTGTATTTACAATGTTATTAATATTATGGTTATCAGCAATAGTTTCTTCATTCTTAGATAATATTCCGTTTGTTGCAACACTAATTCCACTTATTCTGACTATGCAGGCTGAAGGAATTGATGTAATGCCACTATGGTGGGCAACATCTCTTGGAGCTTGTCTTGGAGGTAATGGGACACTTATTGGAGCCTCTGCCAATGTTGTACTAGCAGGTATAGGTAATAAGCATGGTCATCCTATATCTTTTAAAGAGTATTTTAAGATAGGTTTTCCACTTATGATTATATCTATTATTATATCTACTGTTTATTTAATTATAAAATTTTAGAAAATATAGTATAATAGTATTAAAGGGGATGTGTATATATGAATATTAATACTGTTCAAGGAGATTCAATTGAAGTTCTTTTAAGACAACTTGGAGCTACAAAAATATCAAAAGTAAGTAGTACATTATATTTTATCAAGTTTGATTTAGGAGACAACTGGGAAATATCTTATACTTATAATATTAATGCTAAAGATCAATATTTTTTACAAAGAATAGAACCATATCCTATTGGTAGAGGTCTGTTTAATGATGAATATGAAATAGTATCATTTATATCAAAAGATTTAAACAAGTTTCTAAATGCTAAAAATAGTAGTAACTTTAAAACGTTTGTTGAAGTTACTAGAAAAGTCAATTCTATTATTGATAATGTAGAAGAATTATTTTTAAACTATAATGTAGATGGAGATGATTTAAAAACACTCAATAAAGAACTTAACGATATATTAAATGATATTAACTATATAGAAAAGCATACAAAGAAAATCTAAAGTAAGATACTTATAAATTTAAGGTTATATATAAAAACTTTGTACAACCTCAAAATTTAATACTAAAGATAAAAAATCTTATTTGTTAAAATGATAAAATAGCTGATGAAGCATATGCTTCATCAGCTATCTTGTTTTTAATGATGTCCACATCCATCATGTGAACAAGTATGATTTGATGGAAATTCTACTAATTTTCCATCTTTAAGTAAGTCCAAATTACCACTGATAGTATCAGCTTCAGCTCTATAAACCTTTATTCCCATACTATTTAATTTAACTATGGCACCTTGCCCTATTCCTCCAACTACTACTGCATCTACAACTGTACCTGATAATGCTTTTATTGGTTGACACTTTCCATGTTCATGACCTAAATCTCCATTGTCTAAAGATTTAACTTCTCCACTTTCTAAGTCACACACAACAAAGATTGGTGCAGAACCAAAGTGACCATATGGTTTACTATCTAATCCTTTATTTTCTTCTACTGGTATACATACTTTCATTATTATTTCTCCCTTCTCTTACAACATTTTTTCATAGATTTACATTCTTTACTGCATCCTAGATGTATTGTATTTACATCAAATACATCTATAAAGCTTTCACTAGAATTACTTAACATAGAATTTATAAAATCCATACATATGTTAAACACCTCTTTATTAATATGATATAAGACATAGTATCCTTCTTTATATCCTGTTATTATGCCAACTTCTTTTAATATTTTTATATGTTGTGAAACAGCAGAATCTGAAATTCCTAAATATTTAGAAATTCCTTTTTGGCAGATATTTCTTTTAGATACTAATATAAGTATGTTAAGCCTAGTTTCATCACTCAATGCTTTAAATATTTTAACCAAATTTTCCATAAATACCTCTTTTTGATTAAGTAATTACTTAATTAAATTATAGTACTCTTAATTAGATTTTTCAACTATTATTTTGAAATTTTGGAACTTATTATAAATAATTCTAATTATTTCTATATATATTTTAATTGTTAGTTTAAATTTATCAAAATAAACACATCTAGAGATACATTTCTAAGATATCTTGAAATGAAATAATAATACACAAATAAAAAACTGTCTAAAATAATTATATTATTTTAAGACAGTTTTTTATTTGTATATTTAAAAATTTACTTACTAATTATATTAAGCTCTTTTTAATTTATCCAGATAATAAACAGCATTTAATGCTGCTATTTGTCCTTGCCCAGCTGCTTTAATATAAGAATATGGTTTACCTACACAGTCTCCTGCGGCAAAGCACCCTTCTATATTAGTTTTCATATTATTGTCAACTTTGATATGGATACCATCAATTTCTATTCCAGGAATCAGTGTACTTGGAGCTGTACTATCTTTTATAACGAATACTCCATCAACTTCAATATGATTTTCTTTAAAAGATATCTTATTTACAAGTTTATCTCCATCTATTTGCACTGGTCTATCGTGTATAATCTCAATAGAATCATCTAAATTATCTGAACTTCTCATAAGGTTTTCTTTTTTATACATAGGTATAAAATAAGTTTTTGAAGTAAGTTCACTTAAAAAATTTGCCTCTTCTTTAGATTCTTCATTATATCCTATGACTGCTACTTTTTTATTTCTATAAAGTGGTGCATCGCATGTAGCACAATACCCTACTCCTCTTCCTAGAAATTCTTCTTCACCTTTTATTGGTCTAGTATATTCTACACCAGTCGCAAGGATTACAGTAGTAGCTTCATACATATCATTTCCAGACATTATTGCAAAGTATTCTCCCATAGCATAAATATTATTTATTTTTTTATTTTCAATTGAAATATCCATGTTATCTATATGCGATTTGAATTTATCTTTTAATTCATCTCCACTTATATCATAAAAACCTAAATAATTATCTATTGAAGGAGCTTTAACAAGCTTATTGCTTAAATTATCATTACCAAACATAATCATTGTTTTATTTCTTATTTTTGCATTTATAGCAGCAGATAATCCCGCTGGACCACTACCTATTATAGCTATGTCATATCTCATAATATTCACCCATTTTTTATAAATATGATTTTACTTTCATCTCAATTTTGTTCTTAGGCATAAATCCAATTAGAGTTTCAACTGGCTCTCCATCTTTAAATATAATCATAGTTGGTACTGTAGATACACTAAACTGTTGAGCTATTTCTAAGCTTTCATCTATATCAACTTTTACAAATCTAGCTTCGTCTTTCATATCTTCACCTAATTCTGCAAATACAGGTCCTAACATATTACAAGGTCCACACCAAGTTGCAAAGAAATCTACTACAACTACTCCTTTACTACCTTCAACACTACTTCTAAATTCAGATGTATTTATAACTTTTGCCATTTTTTTAATCCTCCTAAAAATTTATTATCCTTATAATTATACTATGAAATTTATAAATATAATTTTACTTTTATAAATTTTTTTATATTTTATTTTATACTAATTAGTATACCCATTCTTTATTTGTAAAAACAGGTTTTTATATTTTTATTATTTTAATTTTTTTGGTATTGATATTTCAAATGTAGTTCCAATGCCTATATCAGAAGTTACATCTATTTCAATAGACAAATTCAAGCTAATCATATGTGCTATTGAAAGACCTATTCCAGAACCTTCTAAATCTTTATTTCTTACATTTTCACTTCTAAAAAATCTGTCAAATATAAAAGGTATTTCTTCTTTTTTTATACCTATACCAGTATCTCTTATAAGTAATGTTACTTCATCTTCCACATCTTCTTTTAATTCTAATACTATCTCATCACCTAGTTTAGTATATTTAAAAGCATTATCAATAAAAATTAATATAAGTTGTCTCAATTTATTTTTATCTGTTATTATAATTTTATTCTTTAGTTCAGAGTGAAATATAAATTTTTTTTCTTGAAACTCAGCAATATCCACATAATCCTCTGATATTTCTTCTAGTAATTTTTCTAAATCAATTTCCTCCAAGTTAACTTTAACAATAGAATCTTCCTTAGTAAGAGATAGTAAGTCGGTTATCATCTTTTTAAGTCTTCTAGTTTCTTTCATTGCAGTAGCTATTGTTTCAACTTCGTCATTTACTGTATTTTCTGGAGATTTTAACATACTTTCTAATTTTGATGAAACTATTGTTATTGGAGTCCTTAACTCATGTGAAGCATCTTGTATAAATTTAGCTTGGTTCCTCCAAGCAGTCTCTATTGGAATTAATGCTTTTCGAGTAAGATATACTGCTACAAAGTACGTTATTATAACAGAAATTAGTATTCCAATTATAAGTACAGATGTCAACTGTTTTAAAGAATTCATCTCTGAGTCAATGTTTCTTATTATTTGTATCTGATATCTTCCCACATCCACATTTAATTCTCTAAATGTATAACCATTTTCTGTATATTTAAAAAATGTATTTTTCTTATCTAGTCTTCTGTCTGGAAGTAATTCATCAAAATATTCATTTTGAGTATAATAACTTATTCTGTCATCTTCATAAACATATACCATATCTTTAGGGTCTTTAAGTCTTATTGGATTTAAAAATGAGGTTCTCTTAAATTGAGAAACTATATACTCCAGTTCATCATTGATTTCACTATCAATTCCACTATATGTAAGACCTCTAAAATATGAATATATAAATATAGAAAATATTATTAAAAAACTACCCACTACAACAATGTACATTTTTATCAAATGGTTTTTAGTGCTGGTAAATACATTCTTATTTATCATCGAATATGTATCCTACCTTACGCTTAGTTTTAATATATTTATCATATCCATATTTACTTAGTTTTTTTCTCAGATTGCTTACATATACCTCTACTATTTCAATAGTTGCATCTGAATCAATGCCCCATATTCTATCATAAATCTGTTCTTTTAATAAAATCGAGCCTTTATTTAAAACAAAATATTCCAATAAGTTAAACTGTTTATTTTGAAGTTTTATTTCTTCTTTTTCAATATACACTCTTTTTTCTAATGTATCTAGATATAAAGATTTAAACTCTAATCCATTTCTTTCTTTTATTTTTCCATTAGTCCTCAATATGGCATATACTCTTGCTACTAGTTCCTCCATATAAAAAGGTTTTGTCAAATAATCATTAGCTCCTATAGTAAATGCTTCCACTTTATCATCTAATGCTTCTTTGGCGGTCAATATAAGTACAGGTGTATCTATATTATTGATTCTCATTTTCTTCAAAATATCAATTCCATTTATATTAGGGAGCATTAAATCTAATATAACTAAATCATATATATTTTGATTTATTAAATATAATGCTTCTTCTCCATCTTCACATTTTTCAGTTTCAAAATGATTACTAAGTTCTTTTACTACACTTTCTAAAAGCACCCTATTATCTTCAACTATCAAAACCTTCATAAATATCCCCTACCTTTATTTGTCTATCTTGACTTTATGAGATTTCAAATCAATATCTACATTTGCTTTTTCTTTTATATCATCATAAGTATATCCTACTATTTCAACATTCTTTGCTTTTATTGAACAGGTTATATCTATATCTGTTTCTTCTGAAGCCTTTAAAATTTTGTATGATGGTACACGACTTACTGTTAAGTATTCTCCATTATCATTAACTTCTGCTGTCTTAAGGATAATATTTCCTAAATCTTTTGATGATGAATTCTTTACTTTTATTTGATATGTGATTCCCTCTTTTGACTCATTTACTTTTTTAAGTTCTGAAGTAGATAATACTTCATACTGACTACTATTTTCTAGCTTAATCTTATTATTTCTTATATCAATAGTATTTTCTTTTAAATTAACATATACAATTTTACCCTCTGCTTCATATTCATATGCATAGACTTCTACACTTTTGGCAAAAGTTTTATGTCCACATTCTACATAAGCAACTTTCCCAGGCATTAAAGTCATATCTAATAGAGATTTACTATCAGATGAAGTAATTTTTTTATTTTCATCGTATTCATTATATATTAGTTCAACATTCGATATATTAAATGTTGAATTATTTTCTATTTTTGTGGATGTATCTATTTTTCCATCTTCATCTACAGTTATATTCTCTGTTGCTCCTATATTCAATACTTTTGCATTGTCCTTATCTATCATCACTTCATTGTTGTCTTCTGATTGAATCTCAACTGAATCAGATTGTTCTTCTTCCCTTTTACATGCAGTCAGTGTAAAAATAAATATTGTTAATATAATCATTAAAAAAATTAATTTTTTTACTATTTTATTCATATTAAGCACCTCATATAGTAGTATTTTATAGTAGATTTTTATACTTTTTCATAAATTCCTTCAATGCTTGTGTAAGTATTTGGTGTTTTTCAAAATTTGAGTTGCTACATAATCTTTCAAAGTCATTCCAAGTTTCTTTATCTATACGTATTCTTGTTGTTTTTAATTCATTTAAAGATTCATTATCTATATGTACATCTTTTTTATTAGATATTTTTTTAGGTTTTATATTATAATCCTTCACTTCTAAATACCAATCATACACTTCACAAAGCTTATCTAAATCTTCTTGAGTTATATTTATTTTTCTGTCTTTTTTAGGTTTAATATTTTTTCTTGCTTTTGTATTTTTTAAATCTGTGTCGTTAAACTCAATTTGTTCAATACTCTTATTTAAAACCTTTTCATTAGATTTCTTCTTTTTGGTGCTTACCTTTTTTATATTATTAGTGTTATCTTCCTTAGTTTTTTCTTTATCCAAATCTTCTTTATACTTTAATTCGTCTTTTAATATGTATTTACCTTTTTCTGACTTATATCCTTTTTTATTTAAAAAATTTCTTAAAGTACTTTGACTAATTTTTAGATTTTGAGCTATCTCTGTAAATTTGATTCCTTCACTTTGAAGCTCTAAAAATTTATCAATTCTTTCTTCATTATTCATTAATACTCCTCCGTCAATATCTTCTTGTCTTTCTTTTCATACTTCTTATTATATTCTTCTTTTCTAAATCTACTCTGTTTGATTCAATTATTTTTTGTAACATTTTATTATAAGTAAAATCATCTAAATTGTTGTTTTTTATATAAAGAAGTGTTTCTTCTTCATACTTAACAAAACAAATTGATAATAGCCATGCCATACCCATTTTAACATAATATTCTTCACTTTGTATATTGTTACAGTATTCAAAAATATCTTTAATATGTTCATCATCAACATAATATATTAAAAACATAACTAATGCAAATCTAATCTCCCACGGATTTTCTGAACAAACATATTTTTTTAATATATCATACATATATTCTTTATAATTATTTGTGCACTTTAGTCCAGAACAAAATCCATCACAAATTGCCCAATTACTAATTTTAGGTACAAACTTTTTTATGTAATATAAAACCTCTTCAAAATTACTATTTATATTACCAATCACCATACCTTGTAACATAATTTCCTCATAATAAGTATCTTCTGCTACTTCTAAAAATTCTTTCCAGTTGCCTTTACTTATTTCTTTTGATAACTTTCTCAAATTAGGAATTCTAATACCTATTATATTTTCTGTACCTGGTATAAGTTTCTTATTAAAGTCTCTATACTTAATATCTTGCATAGATTTCATATACTCTAAAAATTCGATATATTCCAATTTATCCCATTTTTCCCTACTAAGCATCATTTATTTACTCCTTAGTTCCTTTTTTCTTATTGTAACATAAAATTATATAAAAAAAAGCTTCTACCTATCAGAAGCTTTTTCAAAAACATACTAAATTTTTCAATTTAAAATTTAAATTAAATTAAGATTTACTACAATATAATATCTCTTTAGAAAGTCTTACTAATCTCCTACACCGAAGTCTGTATTATTATATAAAACTTCTATATTTGAATTTTCATTTAGGAATTCATACTTATTAATAAACCATTTGACCAACTCTTCATCTCTTTTTATTTTAGAAGAATTGTTTATAAAAACATTCACAGTTGCTTTCTCAAAAGTATTTAGAATAATATCGATGTCATTGTCTATCATTTCTTTAGTCTGTCCTTTAATTCCAACCATAATACAAGGTGAATCAAAATATTCTTTTACATCTTCTGGTGTTTTAAATCTTGCATTTTTATTTAAAAAGTTATTTCTAAAATCATAATCAAATGTTTCAACCCCGATTTTAAATATTATAGGGATTTCAAAATAATCTCTCATTTCCTTTAGTCTATTTTTGTAGGACCAATGACTTTCTAAGAATAGTTTTTTTATATTTTTTTCTTTTATAATCTTCTTTATTCTCTCTAAAGTATCTTTAGGTATTTCAAAACAGCTACCAGAATTTATGACTTCAAGAACTCCATATTTTCCAGTTATATTTTTTAAAACTTCAAAGTTTAGTTGGTTCATTTCTTCTTCTAAATTAGAATTATCATCTATATAATCACAAAAAGAACATCTTCCCCATATACATGGAAAGCTTTTAAGTAAAACTATTTCTCTTTGATTCTTATTTGTTATCTCACTATATCTATCCATATTCTCTCCTATCTTTCTCCAGTTAATGATACTTTTAAAGTCTTTGGAACTGCATTTAATCCTAAATTTACCAAAACAACTGCAATTAATTTATCTGTATAATCTGTGAACACTTGAGTTATAAACACACTAAATACATCTCCAAATCCTAGTACTTTTAAAATTTGAACTATATAAGAAGAACCAGATGATGTTACACCTCCAAACAAAAAAGCTGAAATTACTGAGCTTACTATAGATGTTGGTATGGCAAATAACAAGACTCCTAATGGAGTTTTTATACCGGTTAAGAATTTCTTTTTAAAAGCAATACCAGCAAGTAATCCTGTTGATATCTGAACTGGTGCAAAATAAAGAGAATATACATCAAATGTAACTCCACTTATTAAACTCCCAAACACGCCTGTAATAACAGCATATTTAGGTCCCAAAAGTGAAGCTATCATTATAGTTCCTATTGAATCTAAATATATAGGTAACCTTAGTCCCATAGCTATAAATGCACCTATTATATTTATAGAAATACCAAAGGCTATAAGTGTAATAGTTTTGACACATATTTTTCTTTTCACACTATATCACTCCTTCCACAGAGTCTATAATGTTTTCATATCCTTTAAAAAGTCTTTTTAAAAACATGGACATGAATTTCTTTTCATCAACTTCATTTAAAATAATCGCATTAGCATGTTTTTTGTAGAAATTAAACGAATCTACTATGGATTGCCCCATAGCTATTCCATCTTCCACAATTTCTACATATGATTCAAATCCCTTACATATACTTCTATCTATAAAATATGCTACTGCTAGAGGGTCATTTATTACACAACCTATTATTCCTTCTTGTTCCCAATGAAAATCAATATAAAATCTAGTGATTTCAGTTATATACTTCGCCATTTTTTCATCAAGTCTATTTATAAACTCAATAATATTAGGAGTAAGTACAATTTTTCTAGTTACATCCAAACCTACCATGTGAATTTTTTTAGATAAATTCTTGTAAACATAATCTGCTCCATGTGGGTCTACCCAATAGTTAAACTCTGCTACTGGAGAACAATTTCCATGAATTTTAAATGCTCCTCCCATAGATACAAATTCATCAAGATTTTCAAAAGCTTTTTTATCTTTCATAAGTGCTTTAGCTATGTTTGTAAGTGGTGCAAGTGCTATTATAGATACTTTTTCATGATTATGTAAAGTATTTATTATAAAATCTACTGCTCCATTTCTTGCTTTAACTTCTGTCACTTTTTGATAAAAATTTTCTCCTATACCATCTTCTCCATGTGTATCTTGAGCTGTTACAAGTTTTCTTTTTAGTGGTGCCTCTTCTCCTATATATACTGGAATATTTAGTGAAGAACACATTTGAAGTGTTTTTAGTGCATTTTCTGCACCTACATTTGCTGGTACGTTACCACAGCATGTGGTAATTCCAAGTACTTCTAGCTCTGGTGAGTTTAAAGCCAGAAGGATTGCCAAAGAATCATCAATTCCTGGGTCACAATCAATTATTACTTTTCTTTTTTCCATATTACTATCCTCCTTGATTTGTGGTCGAGGAGAACTACACATCTTTTTTCCACTTTCAAAAAGGTGTGTCTAAGGGTATTAATTATATACTGCCACTATATAATTCCTTAGTTTTTTATACTTGGAGTTCTCGAACAAGTACAGACGTTAAGCTTAGTTATGATTTTAAGTTATTTATTATAACCTCTCAATTAACTAAAACCTTTCAAACACCTGATTTACTAACTACAAAAACACTGTTTGTAGTTTAAAAGAATTTATTATATTTTTATGTGTCTCATTAAAGGGTGCTCAAATACTAAACAAACTTTAATAAAATGTGGCACGTTTAAACCGATTATTATTATACAACAATATCATAAATATTACAATTAATACCTTTAATTAACTTTACATATAAAATTTATATTAAATTTAATTTTTATGTTGCAAATAAGCAGTAAATGTTATATATTTTTAACAAAAAGTTAAAAATATATAACATTTACTAAAGGAGTTGTTAATAATGAAAAGTTTTAGAGAATTAAATAAACTAGGATTTTTAGGTTTCTTAGGTTTTTTAGGATTAGCCGGAATATACGCTGGAGAAATACGAACTATTAGTTTTTGTGCATTCTTTGTTTTTTTTAGATACTTTAATATTATGCCAGATGAATTATTTAGAGAAAACTTAAGAAAAGCAGCTGTACCAGCATTTTTCTTTACACTTTCATCACTATCAATAGCTATGGTTTTATCCATCATTTCAGATAATATTTCTACTATTGAAAATGGATTAGGAATAAGTTTTTCTATAGCAATGATTAGCTTTGTTGCAATTTTTGCATACTTACAATATAAAGAAGGAAAAGGACTAGAATAATGATGATTCGTTCAAGAACTAAAGAATATAGAGCAAAATATAATATGAAACAGGATGAACTGGCATCATTAGTAGGAGTAAGAAGGGAAACTATAGGAAACCTTGAAAACGGAAAATATAACCCTTCATTAAAATTAGCATTTGATATTGCTAACGTATTCAATGTAAGTATAGAAGAAATTTTTGAATATATAAAAGATTAGCAACTATTCTCCTCTTAAAATTTTTGCTATACTTTTATTAATAAGTAGATTAAAACTAATATAAGTTGGTGATTATATGAAAAGAAAACTTTCAACACACTTTTTTGGATATATATTTGGTTTGTTCATAGTATTTTTAGTAGCTTTTATATTAAAAAAATTAGTGATAGATACTATGGTAGGAATAATAATTGGAACTGGAATTGGATTTTTATTAATTTATCTATTTAGTAAAAAAAGAAGATGATAAGATTTGCAATACTTCAATAACAATGTTTACGAAAACCAATAATTATTTAGTATAACAGCCAAATACTTACTGATAACTGTAAATAAAAAATAAATTGAATAATAATTCAACCAGTTTTACAATTGTAATATCCAGTTTTACATATACACTTGTAAAATATATTAAAGCGAAGTATTATACATATATATTTTCAAATAAAATAATTTATTTTATTTACTGAGTATTTTTATTTTTTAGGGGGATGTATTGTGTTTAAAGACAAAATTGATGAATGTGTTCATATAATGACTGCATACATTGTTAGTTTAAAAGAATACTATTTATTTATAGAAACTCAGATTGATGATTTTATTAAAAAATATGGAGAAGATATTGTAGAGTCTTGCCTTCATAGAATTATGATTTTATTATGTGAATGTGGTTTGGTATAAAATTTAATTTATCAAAAAAAATAAGAAGAATTTTATATAAATTCTTCTTATTTAAATATTTAATTTAATAAAGATTTTAAATTACGCCTTTTCTTTTATAAATGCTCTTGCTTTATCCATTGTTGACCATACATCACTATCATATATTTGTGTAAATTTTTCTCCTGTAGTCTTACTCATTTCCTTTATCTTGCTACAAGCACCTCCACCAATAACATACAGATTTTCTGTTTTATATGGCTTATAATCTTTTATATCTGTTACTAAATAGCTTTCGTCTTTTCTTTTATAATATAATCCTATTATTTCTGCTGAAACTCTGTCATCTCCACTATAAACTATTGTATGTTTAATCTTCTTTATATCTTCATTTTTTATATTATTGTTTAATACACCTTCTACGATTAACTTAGCCACTCCCTCATATCCAAGTTTTTCTGCTTTCTCATAATCCTCTTTATTATCACAAAAAAAACTTTCTATTAATATAGATGTAGGTTTTGAACTATTTAGAATATACAATCCTTTATCTAATTTAGCTCCTCTATTTTTAAATACCATACCTAATTTATTACATATTCTAGTTGCATATTCTAAGCCTTTATTGCTATAATATAACACTTCTGAGCCTTTTCCTTGACCATCACTTGCATTTAAATGTAACTCTATAAGTAAATCATATTCTTCATTATTAACTCTAGGTATTTTATAAGATTTTTCCTCATTTTTAGAACTAAACTGTTTTTCAGGGCATATTATTACACTTACTGTATTCCCTTCTTTTCTAAATATATCTGCTAATATTGGTGCCAATAACTTATTATATTGATACTCATTAACTAATCCATCAGCAGAAGTACATGCACCATTTTTTAGAATACTGTGTCCTACGGTAATACATATTTTCATAACATTTTACCCCTTTAATTAAATTTTATCCATGTATATGTCCCATAATAATGAAAATCTAAATTTATATAAATTATTCCTCTTTATAAAAAAATAATTATCATTTTATTTTTTTATAAAAATATCATAAATATTCTAAACATTCAATATATAGCACATAACTAGTAATCTAAAATGCATAACTAGATAAAAATATGTTTATTTCCATTTAATTTGATAAATTTTTATGTGATTCTACCATATAATCTTTATTGTCTATTTTTAATTAAAAATTTGTAAAATTATTAATTGATAATACTTTTTTTAACTATAGCACTTTTCTCATTTATATAATTTATAAATACTCTGTCTTAATTTTTTTATATTAATATCTATTCATTTCATTTTTTAATATAATTTTAGTTATATCAAAAATATTTTTTTAATCTTAAATATATTCACATATTATCATAAATTATGTTATAATAGTAATATTGCGATGACAGTTTTAGATTTTTGACAACTGGAGTGTAAAATCACTCCTTTTTCTTTTTACTAATTATGATAAATATTCACTTAATATTAATATGCTTATTATATAAAGTAAATATAAAAAATAAACTTTGTTATATGTACATTTTGCATTAATGCAAAAATGAATTTCATATATATTTCTCACAATTGGAGTGCTATAGCACTCTTTTTTGTTTTTTATAATTATGGTAAACACTCAAAGACTGGATTATAAGTCTTTATTTTCAACCCTCTGTAAGAATCAATTGTTAAATAAAACCTATCTCTTTTATCTTAGTATCATCCAAACCAGAACATAATAAATACAGTATATCTTTTTCACCTTAAAATCGTTTTTTTAATATCATTTATTCAAACAATAAATATTTATTACAAATAGCTTCTAATTAATTTTAGTATTCTTAGATTATTTTGCAAAGCCAAATTAATTTGATTTAAAAATAACTTAATTAAATATATAAACATAGTACCAATATAGAAAACATAGAAATCTATATTTGTACTAGATTGTTGACAAAATTAAAAATAAGATATACAATAACATTGTAAATTTAATTAACACTGTTAAGTTAAAGGGGTGATTATATGAGTATCAAAGAAAGACGTAAAAATGAAAAAATAGAAATGAAGAAAAAAATTATGGATGCTGCCATTGAAGTTATCAATCAAGAAGGATATGAAAATTTATCAATTAGAAAGATTGCTACAAAAATAGAATATTCTCCAACCACTATTTATCTTTATTATAAAGATAAGGCACAGATTATTAGTGATATGGCTAATGAACTTTATAATAAAATAGAAAATCATTCTATTACTGTTATGAATAAGTACTCATCATTTTCAGTAGATAAACAAATTAGAGAAATTATGCTTACTTTTATCAAAATCCTTTCTAGCAATTCAGAAATGACAAAAGCAATAATGTATAGTGGGATGAATATTATATTTGCATCTCAAAATACTACTAGTACCCCTACTAATAATGGTATAGAGATATTTGATGAACTTCTTGCTACTGGAATTAAGCAAAAAATATTTAAACCAAATATAGATAATGCTTCTTGGATGCTTATAAGTGCCTTATTAGGATTTGTTTTATGTGCTGTTGAAAATCAATTATATTCTTTACATAACTTCCCACAATTTATAGATAATTTCGTGGATATTTTACTTGGAGGAATTTACAATGAGCATTCACAGCAAAAATCCTAATAAGAAAAATAAACTTTTAAGAGTGCTAAGGATATTAACAGCTTTATTTTTTATATTTATAGTTATTATTATTGTAGCTGTAGTTAATTTGAAGCCTGAAAAATTAGTAATACAAAATATAAATCCTGCTAAAATAAAAAATGGTACCTATCTTGGAAGTGCTGATAATGGTCTAGTAAAAGCTACTGTATCTGTCGAAGTTAACAATGGAGTAATAAAAGATATTGATATATTAAAACATGACACTCTTTTAGGTAAGTCAGCTGAAAAGATTGTAAATAATATTATTAAGCAACAGTCTTTAGAAGTGGATGCTATAACTTCTGCAACTTACAGCAGTGATACTATACGAAAGGCTGTAGAAAATGCTTTACAAAAAGGAGAGTAAAATATGAATACTATTATTATATATTCAAGTAAATATGGTTGTACCGCAGACTGTGCAAATATATTAAAAAGTAGACTACCTAATAATGTTACTATTGTTGATATTAAGGATAAGAATAGTAAAATTGAATTATCAAAATTTGATACCATTATTATCGGAAGTTCAATATATGTGGGTTCAGTTTCAAAAGAAATTCGTACATTTTGTAATGATAATATAGAACTATTAAACAAAAAGAAAGTTGGTATTTTTATTTGTTGTGCATTCTCTGAGCAAATGGATAAATATCTATCAAGCAATTTCCCATCATCATTATTAAAGAGTGCAAAATCAATAAGTGTATTTGGTGGTGAAGCTAGATTAGAGAAAATGAAATTTTTTGACAAATTGATTATGAAATCAGTTACAAAGAATGATTACAATAGTCTGAAAATATCACAGGATAATATAGATAATTTTTTAAGAAATTTTAATGACTAAAATAAGCTACACTCTTCGTTGACAAACCCATCTACCCCTGCTTTATGTCAAAAGTCATATAACGTTTTGCCATATATTTTTGTACATTTCGTTACATAACTTTCCCTTATATAACTTTTGATATAAAATATAATAAAGTACACAATATGTTTTCACATTTAAACTTGAACATTATAAAACAAAAACTATTATATTTACTACATTGGAGATGATACTTATGGGAAAAGTTAAAATCAGACTGGCAAAGGAAACAGATGCGGAAGAAATATTAGAAATATATACACCATATATCACTAATACAGCAATTACTTTTGAATATGATATACCAAATATTAGTGATTTTAAAAATAGAATAAAAACAATTTGTTCAAAATATCCATATCTAGTCTGTTTAATTGATGAAAAAATTGTTGGATATGCTTATGCTCATGAACATAATGAAAGAACTGCTTATCAATGGAATGCTGGATTATCAATTTATGTTGACGAAAAGTTTATCAGTTGTAAAATAGGTACAGCTCTTTATAATTCAATAATAGACATATTAAAATTACAAAATATTCAAAACTTATACGTTAGTATTACATCGCCTAATATTAAAAGCGAGAAACTTCACCAACACTTTGGTTTCAAACTATGTGGAATTTATCATAATACAGGATATAAATTTGGTAGTTGGCATGATGTTATGTTATTTGAAAAATACATAGGTGCTCATCCTATAAAACCAGACTACATAAAAACAATTAAACAAATTGATACAAAAGAAATCTCTACTGTTTTAGAAAAAAACAGCCTTCTTGTTAAATTACTTTAAAACACAAACTTTGAATAAACTAAAATAAAAATAAGAAAGTAACTTTAAAATAAGTATTTTAAAGTTACTTTCTTATTTTTTATTAAATTTTATAATAATAGTCATATTAACGTAAATACTATAAAAAGAGTTTAACTTTATTTATTTAGTGAAATCAAATCAAAATAGAAAAAATGGAAGGAGAATAATTAATGATAAAACTAATTGGTATATTAATAGTTGTGATTGGATTTATACTTAAAATTGATACATTATTTACTGTATTATTAGCAGGAATAGCAACAGGGCTTGTAGCAGGATTGGATTTTAATCAAATCTTTACAATCCTAGGAGATTCTTTTGTCTTAAATAGAGGTGTGTCATTGTTTATACTAACACTACCTGTAATTGGTGTTTTGGAAAGATATGGATTAAAACAAAGAGCAGTTTCTCTAATAGAAAAATTACAAAGACTCACAACAGGAAAAGTACTTAGCATATATATGTTTGCTAGACAAATAGCTGGAGCCTTATCAATAAGAATGAGCGGGCATCCTCAATTTGTAAGACCACTTGTTAACCCCATGGCACAAGCTGCTGGATTAAGTAACAGTGATGAATTAAAAGAATCAGACGAAGAAGCTATAAAAGCATTATCTGCTGCATCAGAAAACTATGGTAACTTCTATGGTCAAAACTTGTTTGCAGGTAGTAGTGGAGTTTTACTTATAGCATCTACTCTTACTCAATTTGGATATAATGTAACTGGAATTGAGATTGTAAAAGCTAATATCATTATGGCCGTAATAGCATTTATAGCTGCCACAATCCAATTTACTCTATATGATAAAAAATTAAATAAAAGCCATAAGAGATAGATTTATTTAGGAGGTATAAAAATGCAAAATTTTATAAACATATCATTGGAAATTTTTTATGCATTAATGGGATTTTTAATGATTGTCATAGCATATAGGTCTTTTACTACAATAGACAATAATAAAAAATACGGTACATCATTATTTTGGATACTAATATCACTCCCATTTATATTTGGAAGATTAATTCCAGCTAATATAATAGGAATCATACTAATATTATCTAGTTTATTAACACTTACCAAACAAGTTGTATTTGCAAAATACGAAGAACCAAATGAAAATTTTGGGAAAGAACAGGCAGACAAACTTAAAAATAAAATATTCATACCATCATTAATATTAGCTTTTGCCGCAGTAATTGTAGCTATGAGTCTTTCTAATTTTGATAATTCTTCACAGTTTGCAATAGGTGTAGGTTCAATAATCGCATTAATATCTGCTCTTATAATAACCAAAGCAAAATCATCTACCTCAGTTCACGATGGTTCAAGATTACTTCAACAAATGGGACCAGCTAGTATGCTACCACAACTTTTAGTTGCATTAGGTGCTTTGTTTACTCAGGCTGGAGTTGGCGAAGTTATCTCAGGTATGATATCAGGAGTAGTCCCTACTGACAATAGATTATTTGGTGTTATAGCTTATGTATTGGGTATGGTTATATTTACTATGATAATGGGAAATGCATTTGCTGCATTTTCAGTCATAACGGCAGGAATTGGAATCCCTTTTGTATTGTCTCAAGGTGGAAATCCTGCTATAATTGGAGCATTAGCATTAACAGCAGGATATTGTGGAACCCTACTTACTCCAATGGCAGCTAATTTTAATATAGTTCCAGCAGCTTTACTTGAATGTAAAAATGATTATGTTGTTATAAAGTATCAAGCGCCAGTTGCTTTAATATTAATTGTAGCACACATATTAGTAATGTATTTTTTAGGATTTTAATATGAATAGGAGGTAAAATAATGAAAGTTTTATTAACAGGATTTGACCCATTTGGCGGAGAACCAATAAATCCCGCTCAAGAAGCTGTTGAAAGGGTCAAAGATAATATAAAAGGCTCGGAAATTATAAAAATAACTATACCAACAGTTATGACAAAATCTGTTGAAGCAATAGATAAAGCTATTCAAGAACACAACCCTGATATAGTAATATCAGTCGGACAAGCAGGAGGTAGATTTGATATTACACCTGAGAGAGTCGCTATAAATGTAGATGATTTTAGAATAAAAGATAATGAAGGAAATCAGGTTATAGACATTGTTATAAAGGAAGATGGTCAACCTGCATATTTTTCAAAATTACCTGTAAAAGCTATGGTAAAACATATGAATGAAAATAAAATTCCAGCCAGTGTTTCAAATACTGCAGGTACATTTGTTTGTAATCATGTAATGTATGGAATTCTCTACATGATAGATAAAAAATATCCTACTATAAGAGGAGGCTTCATACACATACCATATATGACTTCACAAATAATAGAGAAAAAGAATACACCATTTATGTCTTTAGAGGAAATAGTTAAAGGTTTGGAATTAGCCATAGAAGCTTGTATAATCTACAAAGATGATATAAAAGAAATTGGTGGCGAAATTTCATAATAAATATTTAAAATAATTTTTTAAAAGTATAAATAAAAATAGATATTTTTTTAAATATAGACTGTAAGTATATTTGTTTAAATTCAAATTTACCTACAGTCTTTTTATAACATGTACAATCTTCAAATATAAAATTAAATTCTATTCTGTTCTCCCCACTCACACATTGCATCTAAAATCTTAATCAGAGACTTTCCTCTCTTTGATAAACTGTATTCTACTTTAGGTGGTATTTGAGGATATTCAGTACGAATAATCAAATCATCTGCTTCTAATCCCTTTAATGATAAGCTCAGAGTCTTATAAGAAATAGTCTTTATATAACGTTTTAGTTCATTATATCTAACAACTTTAAATTCAGCAAGGCAATAAAGAATTACCATCTTGTATTTTCCATTAATCAGTGAAAGTGTATAACTAAACCCTGTTTCACTTAAATCTGCCTGTGATATACAATCCATACCCATGTGCTACACTCTCCTTTAGGTTAGTATTGAACAAAAATGTGCGTACTTGTCTTTTAACTAATTTATAATAAAATTATAGTGTAAGAACAATTAAAAGTCAATTTGCTATAATACATATAAATTCTACTTAAATGCTAGTACTTTAGCATATTGTCAAATTTTTAGTTCAATTACTCTTCAATTCAAGTTACAAGAAACTTCTAACAAATGTAGTTTCATATTGCTGATAAATTTAATAATAGGAGGTGTTTTAAATGGGTAAAAGAATTCTTGTTTTAAATGGAAGTCCAAGAACAAATGGAAATACATCTGTACTTATAGATTCATTGAAAACATATTTTAGAAAAAGCAAAGACCCTTGGAATGTCTATTAAATAAAGTTTACTGGAGGAATTTCTAATGAAAGTTTTATTAATAAATGGTAGTCCAAATCAATACGGATGTACTTATACAGCATTAAATGAAGTTGCTAAAACATTAAATAAGCACGACATTGAAACCGAAATATTATATTTAGGTAAAAAGCCAATACCAGGTTGTATTGCTTGCTCATCCTGCTTTCAAACTGGCAAATGTACTTGGAATGATAAGGTCAATGAGTTAGTGAAAGAACTAGATAATATTGATGGCATTATTGTTGGTTCACCTGTATATTTTTCTGGTGCAAGTGGACAACTAACTTCATTTCTTGACCGCTTATTTTTTTCGGCTGGAAGTAAAATGGCAAAGAAACTTGGTGCATCAGTTGTATCATGTCGACGTGGTGGAGCAACTGCAACATTTGACCAACTAAATAAATATTTCTCAATTAGTAATATGCCTATTGTGTCATCACAGTACTGGAATCAGGTACATGGTTTTACACCAGAGGATGTTATGAAAGATAAAGAGGGATTACAAACTATGAGAACTTTAGGTGAAAACATGGCATGGCTTCTTAAGTGTATTTCAGCTGGGCAAAAAGCAGGAGTCAAAGACCCTCAATATGAAGAAAAAATTATGACTAACTTTATACAATAAATAATTGAGTTTTATTAATTGTTAATTTAAAATTAAAGTGATTCTTAATAAATGGAATAGTTCATATAAAACAGTACAATAGCTAAATAGTGGTTTTGATTTTATTTATATCAAAACCACTATGTTATTATTTAATCTGTTTAAAACGATTAATTTCTTACATGCTTAGTTATGCCTTTCCATTTTCTTTTATAAAAATAGATTGCCCCAATAATCGCTGGGAGTATTGGTGATAAAAATTGAGCAAAATAAACACCTATAAATCCATACTCTAAAATAGTCCCTAGTATATAACTAAGTAATAGTCTAATAAATACAGAATCTAACAATGCATTAAACATAGCTAGACTAGTAAAACCTATACCAGTTACAAATGAATCATAAATATACATGACTGCATAAATTAAACTGTTGATTGAACAGCAAATTCTAAGATACATAATTCCCTCTCTAATAACTGCTTGATTTTTAGACCCAAAAAATATAACTATTGGTTCTGCAAATATTTGTACAAAAATAGTGGAAATAAACGTTATAGCCAAGCTTAATTTTATTCCTGCTTTTACTACTTCTTCAACTCGTTTAAAATCTCTTGCTCCTACATTCTGACCAACCATAATAATAACAGCTTGACCAACTGCCCAACATGGCATTCCTACAAAAGTATTTATTTTCAATCCAATTCCAGATGCTGCTGAAACAGCAATTCCATAATTATTTAACATGCCAGTCACTAATAAGTAGGATGTATTGACCATAGACATTTGTATGGCTGATGGTAAACCTATTTTCAAAATCATTTTTAACTTATTTTTTTTAATTGAGAAACTTTTTAACTTAAAATCAAAAATAAAGTCATGTTTATGCAGATATATGACTGCTATAAAAAACGATATTCCTTGTGATGTAACAGTAGCAATAGCAGCACCTTTTGTACCAATATCCATATACCAAACTAATAAAAAATCCAGAAAAATATTTATTACTGTAGCTACAAGCACAAAATATAGTGGTTGTTTAGTCTCTCCAAATCCCCTAAGAATAGAACAAATTGAATTGTATCCAAATACAAATACAGTACCAAGACAAATAATTATCATATAATCACAAGCATCTTTCATAGCTTCTTGTGGTATATTTAGCAAAGAAAAAATTGGTTTATATATGTACAAACCTAGTACAGTTATAATTATAGATATTATTATAGATATAGAAAATTGTGTACTAATAGTTTCTCTTTGCCCATAACTATCATTAGCTCCTTTATAATGAGAAACTAGTACTGAACCTCCCATGGTAATCCCTATACAAATAGAATTAATTACAAAGCAAATCATAGATGAGTTACTAATCGCTACAACTCCAGTACTTCCTACTACTTGACCAACAACAATCATATCTACAATATTATAAAATGATTGTAATAAATTTATAAAAAATAATGGTATGCTAAGTTTTACTAACTTTTTAAATACATTACCAATAGTTAAATCTTCTTCTATTCTTTTCATGATATAAATTTTCCTCTCTTTTTATAATTAAAATAAAAAAAGCAGTAGGTATTGTACTTTAATACAACCCTCCTGCTCTTACGCTTTAAATAATTTATATTGCTTTAGTTCTTAATAATAAACGACAATATAAAAAGGGCTATATACAAACATCGTATATAACCCACAAAATAAACACTCTTACTCAATATTAGACAGCTTAAATAAGTATAGATTACTATACTAAAAATTTGTCTACTCAATGATTAATTAGTATCATAGTTTTGATTAAGCTCCACACAATGTTTTATAATATTTAACTGTGTAGAGCTATCATCAATACAAATTTTACCAAAAATTATATAAAACATTGTTTTCACCCTCTCAAAATAAAATTGATAACATATTATAAATTTTAATAATGTTATTAGTTTATTCTAAATTTTTAATATTCTATTGTCAATAGTATTTTTTAGATTTTTATCAAATACACTCCTAAAATATACAATATATATATATGTATTGGATAGTATAAAT
>NZ_JAGWCS010000062.1:0-23032 GCF_020657705.1 Clostridioides sp. ZZV15-6598
GTTCATTTTTCATTTTTCATGTTTGCCCTTTTCTTAAGGACAAGTAATACTATATCACCTTAAAAATAATTCGTCAACAGCTTTTTTATATTTTTTTTAAAAAACTTTATACATTAAACTTTTTCAACTCATCTAAATCAAGTGCTATCAACATATTAAGGATACTTTTTCTTTTATTCTTATCTTGATATTTTTTTATAACTTCTTTTCTAATCTCACCTAACACATTCAAATATTCCTCATAATCCTCAGAATATTTTTCTTCAAGCTCTCTTTTTATTTTTGAAGATAGAGAAGGACTTTTGCCCCCTGTGGATACACTTATAAGTAAATCGCCTCTTTTTACATAGGATGGGATGGTGAAATTTGATATTTTTACATTATCAACAACATTTACTAGTTTTTTATTTTCTCTACAATATAATCCTATTTCTAAATTCAACTCCCTATTATCTGTAGCAGCAATTATCATAGAGCTATTTTCTATATATTCTTCTTTATAATCATCTTTTATTATATTTATGTTCTCTTTTAAATCATAAAACTTATTTAAAATATGTTTAGAAACTACAGTAACACTCTTATTAAAATCCAGAAAGTTTTTACATTTCCTATATGCAACCTCTCCTCCTCCTATTATGACTATATCTAAGTCATCTAATTTTAAGTTAATAGGATATAGCATTTTTTACCTCCAAAATTTTTATTAAATACATAAACAAATATAGAAATTGTAAAGTCACTTATATTTTCATTTGCTAGGGTTATAGATTACTAGGATTGTAGATAAAAATATTTTAAAATGACAAATTACAATTTCTATACTTTTCACAATACTTTACATTTTGATAGCTTATTTTCTTAATAATTTAGCAATATCTTTGGCAAAGTAAGTTATTATTATATCTGCCCCTGCTCTCTTTATAGATGTGATTGCTTCAAGAATTACATCTTCATTTAATAAGCCTTCTTTAACAGCTAACTTAAGCATAGAGTATTCTCCACTTACATTATAAGCAGCTAAAGGCAAATCAAAATTATCTTTGACTCTTCTTATGACATCTAAATACGATAATGCAGGTTTAACCATAAGTATATCTGCCCCTTCTAATATATCAAGCTCTGTTTCTATTATAGCTTCATTGCTATTTGCAGGGTCCATCTGATATGTCTTTCTATCTCCAAATGATGGTGCTGAATGAGCTGCTTCTCTAAAAGGCCCATAAAAATTTGAAGCGTATTTAACACTGTAGGCCATTATACCGATATTTTCCAAACCATTTTCATCTAAAGCTTCTCTTATTGCTTGTATTCTTCCATCCATCATATCAGATGGAGCAACCATATCTGCTCCTGCTTTAGCATGACTTACAGATATCTTAGCTAAATATTCTAATGATTTATCATTATCAACATAACCAGTATCTGTTAAAATCCCACAATGTCCATGACTTGTGTACTGACACATACAGACATCTGTTATTACATTTATATTTGAATCTATTTCCTTTACCTTTCTAATCGCTTTTTGTACTATTCCATTGTCATTAAACGCTTGTGATGCACATTCATCTTTTTCATCTGGTACACCAAATAACATTATATGTTCAATTCCCAGGTCTCTTACTTCTTTTATTTCTTCTTCCAGCATGTCTATTGATAAATGATAAACATCTGGTAAAGATTTAATTTCTTCTTTTACATTCTCCCCTTCTACTACAAATAGAGGATATATTAAATCTTCTACATTTACTTTAGTTTCTCTCACCAAATTTCTTATTGCTTTACTTGCTCTTAGTCTTCTTGGTCTTCTTAACATCTCAGTCCTCCTAAATTAATTTTCTATAATTAAATCTACTAATCCATTTATTGTAGATGTTTTAGCCTCTTTATATAAATTTATTCCTAAATTATTTATTGTCTCTGTAGTTATAGGCCCTATAGACAATACTTTTATTTTATCTAAGATTTTAATATTTTCTTTTCCTATAATCTCAATAAGATTATTTACTGTTGACGAACTTGTAAATGTTATATAATCTATTTCGTTGGAATTCAAAATATCTAATATCTCATTTCTTTTATCTTCATCTATCACTGTTCTATATGTATGTATTTCTGTTACTTCACAAATGTCTTTAAGTTTATCAACTAAATAGTCTCTAGCATTTTCTGCTCTAGGTATAAGTATCTTATCATTGTCACTTAAAATTGGTGCTAGCTCTTCATATAATGATTCTGCTACAAATTTTTTTGGTACTATATCTGCTATAATTCCTCTTTTTTTCAATTCACTTGATGTAGCCGAGCCTATCGCACATATCTTTAAATTAGACAATATTCTTGAATCAAGATTCATTTCATAAATCTTCTCAAAAAATATTTCTACTGCATTTTTACTGGTTAAAACTAGATATTTATATTCACTTATATTTTTTATTTCATTTTCCAATTTAGTATTATTTTGTATTTTTTCTATCTTAATAGTAGGTATCTCTATTGGATTCCCACCTAAATCCATTATTTTTTCCACTAATACACTATTTTGATTTCTAGACCTAGTTACAGCTATACTTTTTCCAAACAAAGGTTTCCCTTCAAAGAAATTCAGTTTTTCTCTAAGTTCTACAACACTTCCAACTACTATAAGAGTTGGTGGTTTTACTTCTTCTTTGATAGCAACTTCATATACATTTTCAAGTGTAGATGTAACAACCCTTTGATTATATCTAGTTGCCCAGCTTATGAGAGCAACTGGTGTATCTTTGCTTTTTCCCTCTTTCATCAAGTTTTCACTTATTTTCTTCAAGTTAGAAATCCCCATCAAAAATACAAGAGTACCTTTATTGTTTGCAAGAGCATTCCAATTTAATTCTCCACTATCATCACCTTTCAAATGACCTGTTATTACATGAAATGATGAAGCATGGTCTCTGTGTGTTATAGGAATACCCGCATAGCATAAGCCTCCTATTGCAGAAGTTATCCCTGGAACTACTTCAAACTCTATACCTTCATCCACTAGAGTCTCTGCTTCCTCTCCACCTCTACCAAATACGTAAGGGTCTCCACCTTTCAGACGAGTCACGATTTTTCCTTCTTTAGCTTTTTCTGCTATAACTCTATTTATATCCTCTTGTGGTAAAATATGATTGCTTGATGCCTTTCCTACATATATAAATTCACAATCTGGTTTAGCTTCTCTTAAGTAACTACTATTTGCTAATCTATCATATACTATTACATCTGATTTTCTTATACACTCTAAACCTTTAATAGTCATGAGTTTATAATCACCTGGTCCTGCACCTACTAAGTAAACCTTACCCTTCATAATTTTCATACTCCTTCAATACAAGTTTAGCTAACTTTAAACCTAACTCTCTAGGAGAAGAAATATCTCCTTCTATGGACTTAATTACTATTTTATTTCCATCTGAATCTCCATATAAACCAGTAAGATGTATTTTATCTTGATTTATTTCACAATAAGCCGCCATTGGGATATGACAACTTCCATTCACACCATCTAAAAATCCTCTTTCCGCTAATATTTGGATTTCTGTATCATTATCTTTTAGCGAATTCACTATTTCCTCAACATCACTATCATTACTTCTTATCTCTATAGCTAAAGCCCCTTGAGCAGGTGCTGGAATAACAACATCAACAGGTAAATAAGAACTTATTTTATCTTGTAAATTAGCTCTTATTATTCCTGATGCCGCTAATACAATTCCATGTAGATTTTCATCTTTGATTTTTCGTATTCTAGTCTCTACATTTCCCCTAACTTGAACTATGTTTAAATCAGGTCTTTGCTTTAATAATTGAAACTTTCTTCTTTTACTCCCTGTTCCTATTACTGCTCCATGAGGTAAATCATCTAAGCTTTTATATTCATCTCTAAGTATTAACACATCTCTTGGGTCTTCTCTTTTAGGTGTATGAGCAAATTTTAGTCCATCTGCTAAATAAGATGGCATATCTTTCATACTATGTACTGCTATATCTATATGTCCATCCAATAATTGTTGCTCTATTTCTTTTACAAATAATCCTTTATCACCTATTTTATCTAAGGAAACATTTTGAATTATATCTCCTTTTGTTTTTATAATTTTGATTTCAAAATTAATATGAGGATATTTCTTTTTTAGCTCATTTATTACCCATTCAGTTTGTATAAGTGCTAGATTACTACCCCTAGTTCCAACCACGATATTCATATTAAATCTCCTTTAAATATTACACTCATCTATTTTATTTTGTTCTCTTTATTTACTAGTATCGTAGAAAAATAAGATATCTTATCTTCAAGATGTGCTTCTCTTAAATCCTTAAACACAGTTTCACTGTCTTGAGACGAATTACTAACTAAAATAGCATGTTCTATCAGATTATATTTCTCTAATTTTTTTATTATTTCTTTAAAGTTCTTATACACTTTCATTAACACTATTGAATTATAATTTTGTAGAGCATTCTCTATCTTATCATCTTCCATAGTACAAGGAACCACTACTAATGCTTCTCTATCCATAACCAATGGAAAATTTTGATTAGATGCTATATTAGAAAATGAAGAAATTCCTGGTATAGTCTCTACTTCTATCTCATCTACTATTCTGTTCATTATATACACATATGTACTATAAAGCATAGGGTCTCCCAGTGTTACAAATCCTACATTTTTTCCATTATTAACATCTAAGATAATTTCCTCTGCTACATTGTCCCAAGCCAGTGTTTTTTCGTTTCCATCAAAACTCATTGGGAAATGTCTAGATTTTATCTCTAATGATTCTGGTAAATATTCGTTAACTATTGATAATGCCAAACTTTCTCCACCCCTTTTTGACTCTGGAGTGTATAAAATATCTAGTTTTTTTAGAGTATTAACTGCTTTTATTGTAAGTAAAGAGCTATCTCCTGGTCCTGTTCCTATACCATAAAACTTAGCAGTTTCTGCACATTTAAGGACATGACGAACAAATTTATCTTGTATATAAGGATTTTCTCCTAGCCCTTTTAAATGAATTTTCACATTAAATCCATTATTCTCAAGTATTGTCTTCCAAGAATCCTCTTCATCTCCTGCCATATCATTTATAGCATGGTCACCTGCAACTAGCATAAATGGCATTAAATTTATAGTTTTTATATTTCCTTCTTTTAGCCTTCTCATTACATGTTCTATTTCTGGATAACCTTCAACTGTACCAACATAAGCATTTACTCCATTATCTCTAAGCATATATTCTAAGGCTGGATATGCTGAATGAGACTCATGAACTGTTCCATGCCCCATAAATACTACTGCTTCATCACTTTCCATATGAGGAATTTGATGTTTAATTGCCTCTACCGATTCTTGATAGTCCTCTATATGAGTAAGTAAAGGTCTACCTAATACAAGTTTTTTAAATTTAGAAGAATAGCTTTCTACTTGTTCTTTTAGCTTATTAAATTCTTCCCCACATATAATATGAAGTGTTTGAATTATTACTTCTTCATACCCTTGCTCATATATTTTATCTAAAGCTTGTATAGGGTTGTCTATTTCTATGCCATCTCTTTTCTTTATTTTGTTTATTATCATATTTGATGTATAAGCTCTAAAAAAATCATAGTTTTTTAATGAATTCTTTATTTTGTTTTCACATGCATCTATTGTCTTTTCTCTTGTTTCATGGTAGCTTGTCCCAAAACTTACTACTAATAAGGCTTTCTTCATATCTTCTCCTCCTAAAAATCACACAATTATGTCTTTAATTTTATTTATGTCATTAATTACATTTTCGTAGTTAATCGATTCTCGTTTAATAATTACTACTGGTATATTGAGATTTTTACATGCATTTACCTTTTCTAAAAAACCTCCTGCTACCCCACTTTCTTTTGTTATAACTAAATCTACATCATAATGTTTATATGTTTCTTCGTTTATACACTGGCTAAACGGACCCTTCATTGCTATTATATTGTCTGCATTTAGACCTAATTTTTCACAACTTAAGATAACTTCACTTGTTGGAAGAACTCTAACCACTAAATTTTTATCATGTATTTCTTCTACAAATCTGTTTAAGTTTTTACTTCCTGTTCCTATAAATATATTTTCCCCTATTTTATTTGCAATTTTACAAGCTTCTTCAATTGTATTTACTATAAACTTATTACCATAATCTATTTCTTCTATTAATGATTTTCTTTCAAATCTTATATATTCTATGTTTGATAACTTTGCACATGTAATAGCATTTTTAGATACTTCAACTGCATAAGGATGAGTAGCATCTATTATTCTGACTATGTGATTATCCTTTATAAACCTTAGCATTTCTTCTTTTCCAAGCTTACCTAAAACTATATTATTTGCATGTTTTTGTGCAAGTTCTTTTCCATATTCTGTAGTTACTGAAAGTACATAGGGCTGATTTTCCAGTTCATTTATCCTATCACATATAGCTAAGCTATCTGAAGTTCCTCCTAAAATCAAAATCATACTGTATAACCTCTTGGAGTTATCATCAGTTCACCATCAATATAGGTAGATTTATTTCCGATTATAACCATAGTAGTCATATCAACTTTTTCAAAATCCATATTCTCAAAAGTACATATAAACTTAGTTTCTTTTTCTCTACCTACATCTTTGACTACTCCAACAGGTGTATTTCCATCTTTAAACTCTCCCATTATTTTAAATGCTTTACTTAGATGTTCACTTCTTCCCTTACTTCTTGGATTATACAGACATATTACAAAATCAGCTTCTGCAGCTAACTTTAATCTTTTCTCAATTACTTCCCATGGAGTCATTAAGTCACTTAAACTTATATGACAGAAATCATGCATAATAGGTGCTCCAAGTATAGCTGCTGCACCAATACTAGCAGTAACACCTGGAATTACTTTCACTTTTATATCTTCACTTTCCTTAGATATTAATTCTAAAATAAGCCCTGCCATTCCGTATATACCAGCATCTCCACTGCTTATTACTGCTACTTTTTTCCCTTTTTTTGCTTCCTCTACTGCTTGTTTACATCTATCAACTTCTTGTCTCATACCATTTTGAATTACTTCTTTATCACTTATAAATTCTTCTATTAAATTTATATAAGTCTTATATCCAACAATAGCGTCTGAGTCCTCTATTGCTTTTATTGCCTCTAAAGTCATTGTATCTTTACTTCCTGGCCCAATTCCTACAACATATATCATATTTTTATTCTCCCCACCGAAAAAGTTATTCCTTTGTATTTGTGTTTTTCAACTATTAAGTTCCCTTTACTTAAAAGATATGCTACAGGTTCTGCTACTGAATATACACCTACATGTTTTTTTACAAAATCAGATTTATCAAACATATCATCAACCTTGGATATTTCATCTATTGAAAATACCTCAAATGGCACTTTTAGTTTTTTTGCTAAATCAATGATTGCCTTTTCATCTTTTTTTAGTTCTATACTTCCAATGATTTTCACAGCTTTAATATCTATATTTTGTTCCTCAAAAAATTCTAGTAAAGAATCAAACATCAACTTGCTATCTGTGTATCTTCTGCACCCAATCCCTATAACTATATCTTTTGGAATCACTTTTACTATTTTTTCACTGTAATAATTATGTGTAAATTTATTATCTATATCTAAATTATCTAACTCTAAATCTTCTATATCTTTATTTAAATTTATTTTGTTGCTTACTATAACTATCTTTTCTATGTCTTTATTTAAACAGCAATCTTTTAATCCTTTACTACTTTTTATAAGCTTAAATCCTCTAGTATCAACTTGATAGCATTCCTCAACATACAAGCCAACACATTTATTATTTACTAACATAGAATTTACTTCTTTTACATTCTCTCTAAAGTTATCAATATAAGCATTTAACTTTTTTGCTATCATATCTAAGGAAGCTTTTTGGTTTACATCAGTAGCTGTTGTTATTACTGGATTTGCACTGATAAGACTACTTATATAATGTGTTAAACTATTTGCTCCTCCAACATGTCCACTCAATAAGCTTATTACATTTTGTCCTTTCTCATCTATTACTAGAATTGCAGGGTCACTAAACTTGCTTATTATATATGGTGCTATACTTCGTACAACTATCCCTGTAGCCATTATAAATATTATGTACTCAAATTTATTAAATACCTCTCCTACAAAATCACTTAGTTTTTTTTGTACTATTTGTACAGAATCTTCCTGACTGATAGCTAAAGTACCTTTTTTATTTTTTATTTGATATACAACACAATTGTCTACTAAAGATTCTATCTTCATAGCTAAATTTTTTCCGTTTTCTGTAATACAAATTATAGCTATATTACCCTCTATACTCATGTTTAAAATCCTTATCATATAACTTTGAATTATTATATTCTTCTCCTAAAAATCTACCCACCATTATTAAAGCAGTTTTATTTATGTTATTTTCTTTAACTTTTACAGCTATATCATTTAAAGTTCCTTTAACTATTTTTTCATCTGCCCATGTAGCTTTATATATAACTGCAATAGGAGTATCTTCTGGATAACCACCTTCTAACAATTTAGATACTACTTTCTCAATCTCTTGAACTGATAAAAATATTACCATAGATGTCTGATGCTTAGCATAAGATTGTATTGATTCCTTTTCGGGAACAGGAGTCCTTCCTTCCATTCTCGTTATAATAACACTTTGAGAGATTTCAGGAACTGTATATTCCACTCCTAGAGAAGAAGCTGCTCCTAAAAAAGAACTCACTCCTGGTGTACAATCATAGTCTATATTCAATTTATTTAAATCTTCTACTTGTTCTCTAATTGAACCATATATAGAAAAATCTCCTGTTTGTAATCTCACAACAGACTTGTTATTTTCTATACCACCTCTCATAACATCTATTATTTCTTGTAAATCCATATGTGCACTATTATGTATTTGACAATCTTCTTTACAATATTCTAAAAGTTCAGGATTGACAAGTGACCCTGCATATATTACTACATCTGCATTACTTAATAGTTTATACCCTTTCAAAGTTATTAGCTCTTTGTCTCCAGGTCCTGCTCCTACAAAATGTACTTTATTCATCATCATTTTCCCCTTTTTCACAAGATATTATATATATAGGATTTAGTGGTTTAAAATATTCACCTTTTCCTAGTTTCTCTAGTTTAGAAACATTTAAAACACATACATCTATTTCTTTAAACCCATATTTTCTAAGTAACTTTAGAGTTTGGTTAAATGTTTCTATGATTATAAAATTAGCTACAAGTCTTCCTCCTGTAATTAAAGTTTTTTTAGACCATGTTATTATTTCTTCTAAGTTATTTCCAGTACCCCCAAGAAAAATAGAGTCAACTTTAGTATTTAAATTTATATTTATCGGAGCATAGCCCTTTATTACTTCTACATTTTTTAAATTAAATTTTTTGATATTTTTTTCTATAAGCTCTACAGCAGCATCATCTTTCTCTATAGATATAACATTTAAATTGGGATAGTTATATGCAGCTTCAATGCTTACACTTCCTGTACCAGCACCTATATCTATAAAATTCTTAGCATTTACTAAATTTAGCTTGCTTATTGATATTGCTCTAACTTCTTCTTTAGTAATTGGAACCTTACCTGTTATAAATTCACTATTCTTCATCTAAAATCACCACAACATTCATCCCGAAATTGTCCATTCTTATTATTTCTTCTGGCTTTGCTATTGTTATTTTTTCATTGTTGTATGATAAATTCTCACCTACAACAATAATTTTTTTTAAATTCCTATCTATTATTTCTTTACTTATTTGCTTTGGCCCTATCTTAGAATCTGTAACCATACATACTTTTTTATGTGATAGTATATAATCGAAATCTGGTATTTTACCATGACTACTGGTAATATATAAATCATTCATATCAACATATATCTTTGAAAATATATACTGTAAAGAACTAATTCCGGAAACCATATTTAGCATCTTATTATCAATATTTTTAGATAAATACTTACCTATACCATATATCAGTGGGTCACCTGAAGCTATTATTGATATTTGCTTTTCATTATTGTTATTTATGTACTCTACAATTTCTTTTAAATTAGAATCTAATATTATTTTTTCTCCTTCAAAATTTTTTACAGATTCTAAATTCCTTCTGCCACCAATTAATACATCTGAAGTAGAAATTAAATTTTCACCTTTTTTTGTTATATAGTCTAAGTTACCGGGCCCTAAACCTATTATATTTATCATATAAAAACCTCCACTAAAGCATCTGTATTATCTGACTTTCCTAACAAAGACTTATCCATTGAAAAAATTATTACTTCTACATCAATATCATCTACATCTTCATTTAAATACTGCTTTACTCTATCTCTACATTTATTACTCAATATATTATAGACCTGTTTATATTCGCTATTATTTATTAACTCTACAGCTTCTTCAGCAGTTAAACACTGATTTATTTTATATAAAAATTCATGTGTAGCTCCCATTAAAGCTAGATTCGCCACTAATATTTCACTTCTAGCATCTGCTACTTTACTATGAGTATTAAAAATCCCAGCTGATACTTTTATAAATTTACCTATATGCCCAGCCATTAATATTTTTTTATATCCTATTCTTTGAGCCTCTTTAATCATATAACCGATAAAATTACTAGTTCTTACTACATACTTAATATCTAAGTTCAATTTCTCTCTTATAAATTGTTCTCCATGATTTCCTGGAACTAATATTATTTTGTCTAAACCTTGTTCTTTTTTCATTTGGAGCTCTATAGATAAAGATTTTTTCCATCCCTCATCGCTCATAGGCTCAACTATTCCAGTTGTACCTATTATAGATATTCCTCCAACTATTCCTAACCTTGGATTGAATGTTTTCTTTGCTATTTTTTCGCCTTGTGGAGCAGAGATTGTTATTTTTAAAACTTTATCATGCCCAAGCATAGATTCAAAATCACTTTCGATAAGCTTTATTATTTCTTGATTTATCATCTTTATTGGAGTTGGATTTATGGCAGGTTTACCAACACCTACACTTAATCCTTTTTTAGTTACTACTCCAATACCAGTTCCACCATAGACCCTAATAAATTTATAGAGTTCACTTTGACACTCTTCACTAATATTTATGTTATCAATATTTTCTAAGGTAAGATAATTATTGCTCTCATCAGTTTTAGATATAATTTCAGCTCTTGCATAGATATCCATAGTATGTGTTGCATCTATATCATCTCCACCATCTTTTTTTACAGAACATTCCACAAAGTCATCAGAAATGTTTACATTATCAATATTTAATGATAGTGGTATTCCCTTAGGGGTATCTATATTTATAGTATCAATTTTATTTTTTGTAATCATCATATATACAGCAGCCTTAGATGCACCTGTAGCACAAGAACCTGTAGTATATCCTCTACGATACTTTTTCCCATCTATATATACATATTCTTCCATATAGATACCTACATGGCATATAAAATAGCATTCACTATTGCCGCTGCTAAATTACTACCACCTTTTCTACCTTTAGAAATTATATATGGTATATCTGTATTTTCAACTTCATCTTTTGACTCTTGTGCTCCTACAAAACCTACAGGAACTCCTATAACTGCATCTACATCCAATTTTCCTTCTGATTTCATTTCCATGACTTTATATAAAGCTGTTGGTGCGTTTCCAAGTACAAATATTTTTCTTCCTTCTTCTTTTGCTGCAATTTCTACAGCTGCCATAGATCGTGTAATACCTTTTTCTTTAGCTACTTTTGCAGTTTCATCATCCGCTACCAAACATTTATATTTGCATCCTAATGCTTCCAATTTCTTTTTATTTATTCCACTAAGAGCCATATTTGTATCTGTATAAATACTTGCATTATTTTTTAGTGCATCTATTATACTGTCAACTGCCTTTTCTGATATTTTTAATATATCCAAGTAATCAAAATCAGCAGTAGTATGTATAGCTCTTTTTATTATTTTTTCTTCAATCTCACATTTAAATTTATAATCTGGTCTGATTTCATCTATTATTCCTTGTATTAACTCAAAACTTTTCTCTTCTATTTTCATAGGATTCTTTATGTATTCCATTCTACTTCCCCCTTAATTCCACCATCTATTATATCCAAGGTATAGATTTTATTATAAACAGAATTTATATTAGACTCACATAATACATCTATTAATTTCTTATCATTCATAAGCTTATCAATTAAAATACCTATTACTGTACCACTATGTGCAATATTTACTCCATAGGCTCCATATCGCTTGGATATTTTTATTATTTCATTTAGGTATTCTTTTTTTTCTATATTTTCATTTGCTAAACTACTTAATGTACAAGCATCTCCAACTAAGGATAAATCATCTTTCTTCAGACCTTCTTCTAAAAGAGCAAATGACTTTTTTATAATTTCCCTATTTTCTATTTTTAACTTACTATAATCTTTCCTCATTCTAATTTTCATGGTATCTAATATTTTATTAGGTTCAAGAATTATAACTTTTGCATTAGTTATATTTCCTAAGTATTTTATAACAGTACCATTTAGAGGATTAAATATACTATTTTTATTTATAAATATAGAATCTGTTGGCTCTATTTCTGCTGCCAATTTCGCTATTTCCTCACTGTTTAAATCTTTATCTATTAACGATAATGTTGCTTTTATAGTAGCTCCTATATCAGCTGTTGAACTTGCCATTCCTTTTCCAACAGGTATTTTACTGTTTATATCTAAAGAAATATTTTTGGTATCTTTTTTAGGCAAATTAAATTTTTCAAATACCTTTTCTATAGCTATTCTCGATTTATGTCTACCTAAATTTATATCTTTTAACTTTTCTTCAATACATACCTTAGAATACATATTGATAGCATATGAACATAGATATTCTTCATCGTCTATTATTCCTTGAACAAACTCTCCACATGATGCTGGGCATATTCCATAAGATTTCATTTTAATCACCTAATAAATTTTTTATATTTTCTATAAGAATTTTGTTATCTTCATGAGATTTTATAGCTATCCTTATAAAACTGTCATCCAATCCTATAAAGTTAGACGCATCTCTAACCAATATATTTCCATGTTTAAACAAATCTTCTTTTAACTCATCAGCTGTCTTTTTATAAACTTTTACTAGGATAAAATTAGAATCTGTATCATAAACTTTTATGTTTCTCATATTTCTCAACTCTTGTAACATGTATTTTCTTTCTTTTATGTAGTAATCTTTACTATTTCTAATATAATCTTTATCTTCAAAAATAAAATTGGATAGCGTATCAGCAAAAGAATTTATAGTCCATGGTTCTTTATACTCATAAATTTTATCCATAATGTTGCTATTACTTGTAAGACCATATCCTAATCTTAAACCAGGCATTCCAAAAAATTTAGTCACAGCCTTAATTATAAATATATTTTCATTTGACTCTATATATTTAACTAAACTATATTCATTTTCATTTTCAACAAATTCCATAAAGGTTTCATCAATTATTAGCATCTTATTGTTTTCATTTAGTAAACAAACAAATTCCTTTAAATCTTGAACATTCCCACTAGGATTATTAGGATTACATATAAATAAACTATCAAATTTTTCAATGTTCTTTTTTACTATATCTATATCAAGTTTAAAATTATTACTTGAATCTAATTCTAAATCTATAATATCTATATTATTTAGTTTGGCACTTCTTCTATACTCTGAAAAAGTAGGGTTTATTATAGCCAATCTTTTTTTAATACTCTTCATAAGCAAATAAATTATCTCTGTTGCTCCATTTCCAGGTATTATAAAGTTTGGATTTATATTTATATATTTTGAGATATTTTTTCTCAAGTTTGTATAATTTATATCTGGATAATTCCTACATTCATCTAACCCTCTTAAAATATATTTTTCTAAATTTGGCAAAACTTTTGGATTTACATTTGAACTAAAATCTATTATTTTTTTTGGGTCTTTCCCATATAATTTTGCCATTTCAACTACATTAGCACCATGCCCCAAATCTTTCATCTACATCCCCCTTAAATTAGTACACAATTAATTATATAATTAAGTTAGTAAAATCATCCTACATACCACAGATACCAGCGTAAATGCTAATATAGAGGTCAATGAAGAAGCATACATAATTTTATTTGTTTTAATTATATCTTCTCTATCTATCTCTCTAATTTTATCTCCTATTGTTGGCTTATATACTTTTTGCCCAGAATAAACATTGGTTCCTCCTAGTTGAATTCCTAAGGCTCCTGATGCTGCTCCTTCTGAAAAAGCACAATTTGGACTTTTATGATTTTTTCTATCTCTAATAGAAATTTTAAAACAATTTTTATAGTTATAACCTAGAAAAAAACTTCCTACTGTCATAAGAATAACAGCTATTCTTGCTGGTATATAATTAGCTATATCATCAATTTTAGCAGAAGCAAAACCAATATCTTTGTATTTTTCATTCTTATATCCAACAGTTGAATCAAGAGTGTTTATAGCTTTATATGCCATAGCAAGTGGCGCTCCTCCAATAAATGCATAAAGCATAGGTGCGATTATACCATCTACTGTGTTTTCTGCCACAGTTTCTACAGTTGCTCTTATTATTTCAGGCTCACTTAAATTAGTTGTATCTCTACCCACTATATAAGATAATTGAATTCTGGATTTCTCTATATCTCCAGTCTTTAATACATCATAAATTTTTACAGCTTCATCTTTTAAACACTTTGTTGCTAACGTCGTATAAATTATAAATCCATTTACTACAATACTTAATAATACATTAAAACTACATAGCTTCACTATAACATAAGTTACTAAGTAAGTTATTCCAACAGTTACAAACCATAATATAAAACCACCAATTTTTAACTGTTTTTCATTTTTAAAGACCTTCCTTATTATCCCTTGTATAAGATTTATAAGTTTTCCAATAAATCTTACTGGATGAGGGAAAGAATAGGGGTCTCCTACAATTAAATCTGTTATATACCCTATATAAATAGATAAAATATTCATTTACTCATTTCCCTTTTCCAAAAAATTTTCTATGCAATTTAAGTTATTATAGAAATGTGTATGAAGGTATGTTGCCAGTGTATTTCCTTTGCTATAACCTCCATCCCATTCTTCTATTAAATTTCCCTCTCTTTCTTTTTTCATTGAATATGCACATTTCTCATCACTTTCAAATATTGAATGATGAAACTCATGCCCTTTAATAATTTCACCTGCTTTAGATAAAATTGTATTTTCTTTAGCTACACCAAGGCAATATCCAAACCTCTTTAGAGAAGGTGTCATCTTACTAGTCCCATTAAATATACCAACCATATTAAATTCTTGTTCCTCTTGATTAAGTAACTTCTCACCTAAGTACATTAATCCACCACATTCTGCATAAATAGGAATATTATTATCATGTGCTTCTAGTATAGAGGCTCTCATTGATTCATTTGCTTCTAGTTCTTTCCCAAATATCTCTGGAAAACCGCCTCCAATATAAATATAGTCTGAATTTGGTACTGATGTATCTTCAAGAGGACTAAAATAGTTTACTTCTAATCCAAGCTCTTCTAAAAGTTCTATGTTTTCCCTATAATAAAAATTGAATGCCTTATCATATGCTATGGCTATTGATTTATCCTTAACATGCTCTTTTATCTTATTATTTTCTATTAGATTTTGAAAATCAAAACTACTCTCAAATTCATCACTTTCTGAGATTTCGATTATTCTATCAATATCTATGTAGTTTTCAATCTCATCAGCTAAAGTATAAAACTTTTCTCTTAAAGATTTCATCTCAACACTAGGAACTAGGCCTAGATGTCTGGATTCTAATGAAAATTTATTATTTGGAGGAAAGTATCCTAACACTTCGATATTACAATATTTCTCTATAGAGCTCTTGATTATTTGATAATGGCTCTTAGTTTTTACATTATTTACTATAACACCTTTTATATCCACATCTTTATCTAGTTCCTTATATCCTAGTACCATAGCTGCACTAGATGCTGCCATAGATTTTCCATTTATAACTAGTATAACTGGAGCTTTTAATACCTTAGAAGTATGCGAACTTGTGCAGTTATCTAAATCTATCCCAAAACCATCATATAATCCCATAACGCCTTCTACCACTGAAATATCTGCATCCCTTGAAGATTTATTTACTATATACTTTATCTTTTCATCATCTAACATATAAGAATCCAAATTTCTAGAATGTCTTCCAGTTATAAATGTGTGATATGAAGGGTCTATATAGTCTGGCCCTACTTTATACGGCTGTACTTTCATATTTCTCTTGACTAAAGCCTGCATTATTCCTAATGATATTGTAGTTTTCCCAACTCCACTGCTAGTACCTGCAATCAAAATCTTTTTCATAATACACCTCCTACCTAAAGTATAAATATAAAGTCATTCTTATTTCATAATTTCATATATCTTCTCTATGTCCAAATGTTCTCTCAAGAAATCTGCCAATTTATCATACTCTTTATCTTTAAACTCATCAAAGGAACTTACAGTACTTTCTAATTCTTTTAATCCCTTTTTCTTTCTTATATTATTTAAAATTGCTCTTGTAAAATCTATTTCATCAAATATTCCATGAAGATAAGTACCAATTACATTACCTTCTTTATTTACACTTCCTTCAGTATAATTGACTTCTTTATCTAGTTTTTTTGTTATCAAGTCTAAGCTACTTACTTTATTACTGCGATTTGTAATTCCCATATGTATTTCATAGCCTTTTACTTTCTTACCTTTAAGGTGGCTCATATATTCACCCATACATTCAATAATGGTAGCTTCTACTTGAGTCGTAGTCTTTTCCTCTTCAAATATTGTTTCTGTATCTAAAAGACCAATTCCATCTACTTCTTCAATTTCACTTTCAACATGATAAGGGTCTTTTAATTTCTTACCTAACATTTGATACCCACCACATATTCCAAATATCAATTTTCCCTGACTATGTAAATTTTTAATTTGTGACTCAAGACCACTTTCTCTTATGTATTTTAAATCATCTATAGTACTTTTAGTTCCAGGTATTATCAATATATCTGGATTCCCTATAGCTTCTCCATAGTCGACATACCTAAGACTTACATCCTCTTGTGTTTCAAATATATTAAAATCTGTAAAATTTGACATATGTGGGGTTCTAATTATTTCTATATGTATATCATTTTTATCCATTTTCTTCTTAAATCTAGTTGTTACACTATCTTCATCTTCTATTTTTATATCCATATAAGGAACCACGCCTAAAACAGGTACTTTTATAATATCTTCAAGCATCTTTAAACCATCTTGTAGGAGTTCTTTTTTCCCTCTAAATTTATTGATTATTACACCTTTTACTCTTTTTCTCTCATCATCATCTAATAAAAGCATTGTGCCTGCTAATGATGCAAATACTCCACCTCTATCAATATCCCCAACTATTATTACTGGTGCATCTGCTATTTTTGCCATACCCATATTGGATATATCTCTATCTTTTAAATTTATCTCCGCAGTACTCCCTGCACCTTCCATAACCACAATGTCATACACTGAGCTTAAATTATTAAAGGTTTCTTTTAATACATCTACCAACTCTAACTTATAATCATGATATTCAGATGAAGGCATCTCTCCTACAACTTTTCCCCTTACAATCACTTGACTTTTATGATTTCCAGAAGGTTTTAATAAAACTGGATTCATATCTGCTATCGGCTCTATTTTTGCAGCTTCCGCTTGAAATACTTGTGCTCTTCCCATTTCTAATCCTTCTTTAGTTATAAAAGAATTTAAAGCCATATTTTGTGACTTAAAAGGAGCAACAGTATAACCATCTTGTTTAAATATTCTACACAATCCTGCTGATAAAATGCTCTTACCTACATTTGATGCAGTTCCCTGTAGCATTACTTTTTTACCCACTTTCTACCCCTCCTTAAAGTTAAATTTTACCTAAAAATAAACTAAAAAAAGTCCTAGTGCTTCTAATGCTAGGACTTTTATATATATATTAATTAAAAATCTTTCACCCCGAAGACCTCATGTTTTAAATTAAATTAGGCAGGTATCCTGGCTTAACTTCATCCTACTCCTATAACCTTCCCATCAAATTGACAGTGGTATTTATAGTTTCGTTGGTTTCACAGTAGCGGGGGCTGCAAAGGCATCTAACCTTTTTCCCTTTTTACATCTAATTGAGAACCTAATTTTAATCTAATATTCTATTTTTGATAGTAAATTTATAAGCACATATCGTTTAATATTTAATGTTTAATTTATATAAAATCAGTAAAATTCATTTTATTTATTACAGTAAATCCATTATCAACTTCCAAAATTGTAATAGATGCATTATCAATTTTAAAGTTCCAATGATATTTATAACTACCAGAAATCAAATGTGTTATTATGTTTCTTATTGTACCTGCATGAGAACATATAAGTATTGTTTTTCTATTTAAATAATTATCATTTTCTAAAATTATATTGTCGATCTCTTTTGCTACTCTTTCATATGAATCTATCAAACTTTCCCCATTTGGGTATCTATAATTGCTACCTTCTTCTATCATTTTTTCAAATTCTTTTGGATATTTAACTTTTATCTCTTCAAAAGTTATTCCTTCAAAGTCTCCAAAGCTAATTTCTCTTAGATTTTCTCTTTCTTCTATTTCTATTAATTTTAGTTTTGATATTTTCTCTACCGTATCTTTAGTACGTGAAGATGGAGTTGTATAAATCTTATCTATACTTTCACTACTCATATATTTTGTAATTTTATTTATTTGTAATTTACCTTCTTCACTAATATAACTATTTATATGACCTGATAATCTTCCTTTTTCATTATCAGTTGTCAAAGCATGTCTTATTAATATTAATTTTATCACATTATCACCACTTTTTAGTTTTAAATAAACATAAAAATTAACAAATATATATAAATCAAATATACAAGTTCTGAAAGTTCTATTCCACAACCCAATATATCTCCTGTTACTCCATCAATTTTTTTGTAAATATGATTTTTAAACAATATTATAAATATAAAAACTACTATAGCTGAACATAATACCTTAATCAATACTATATCAGGCACTAAAAATATTAATTTAGCAATAATACTAACTATCAACAATGTGTATATTATAGCTGTTATTAACATACTTGTAGTCAATTTTCCTATAAATAAATTCCCCATTCCTTTTGCTCTTGGTGTTACCGTTTTATATGTCAATAACATTACTCCTAACCTTGCAATCATTGGCATGAATATTATAACCCATAGTGAATTATTACTTATAATACTATATACAAATCCAATCTTTAATAAAAGTACAAACATAATTGCTAAAAGCGAATTTGTACCTAATCGAGAATCTTTCATTATTTCAAGCATTTTCTCTTTATCTCTATAACTGTATATCGCATCAAATGTATCCCCTAATCCATCTATATGAAGCCCCCCGGTAATCAAAACACCAGCAAGCGTTATTATAATTGCACATATAAATGGCTGAAACAAAAGTATAGAAACCCATCCTATTAAATAAGTTAATATACCAATAACAAGACCCACAAGCGGAAAATATACTATAGATTTATAAAATTCATCATCAAATCCTACATCTAATTTTATAGGTATCCTTGTCAAAAACTGTAGTATCAAAATAAATCTTTTCATAGTCACATACTACTCCTTTATTTTCATAGGTATGCCACTAACTACAAAATAAACTTCATTGCTTTTTGATGCTATATATTGATTTATACGACCTACAATATCAGTATATATTCTACTAAGTTTATTTCCAGGAACAATTCCCATACCTAATTCATTTGTCACAAATACAAAATATAGATTTGTTTTTTCTATTTCTTTAATAAGTTTACTAATTTGTTCTTTTATGTACTCTTCCAGTTTATTTATTTCTTCTTGAGTAGATTCTTCTATGTTTAGATTATGTGAAAACATTAAATTATTTACTAATAGTGTCACACAGTCTAGTATAACAGTTTCATGTTTTTCATATATATTTTTAATTATAGAATATATGTCTTCATATATTTCATATGTTTTCCAACTTTTAGGTCTACTCTCTTGATGCTTCCTTACTCTATCTTTCATCTCATCATCAAATGGAATAGATGTCGCTATGTAAGCTGTGTTATTATTCCTATCTAAACATAATTTTTCGGCAAAATTACTTTTTCCTGACCTAGCTCCTCCTGTTACCAGAATAATTTGACTCATCAAAACACTCCTAAATATATTAAATTTTTTATCTCCCCATATCTATCTCATCAAAAGTCGCCATATTTTTGTAAGTATAATTTGAAGCTTCCACTATATTAAATGCCAAAGCTGCTCCACTTCCTTCACCTAATCTCATATCCATATTTAGTATAGGGTCTAATTTCAATATATCTAATGCTCTTTTAGTTCCTGATTCTGCTGACAAATGTGATGCTATCATATATTCTCTAGTTTTTGGATTTATTTTATAAGCAATTAAAGCAGCAGCATAAGAAATAAATCCATCTATAACAACTGGAATTCTATTAGCACTACATCCTAATATAACACCTGCCATTGAACCTATTTCAAATCCACCTACTTTAGATAAAATGTCTACACCATCAGTTGGATTTGGATTGTTAATTTCAATAGCTTTTCTAATTACATCAGCTTTATGTTTTAATCTTTCTTTTTTAAGACCTGCACCTATACCTGTCACTTCTGATGGGTCACATCCTGAGATTACAGATATTATTGCAGTACTTGGAGTAGTATTTGCTATCCCCATCTCTCCAATACCAATTACTTTATAATCTCTTTCTATACATTGCTCTGCTATTTCAATTCCTATTTCTAAGCATCTTATAGCCTCTTGTTTACTCATGGCTGGTCCCTTTGCCATATTTGAAGTCCCTTTTCTTATCTTATAATCTAGTACTCCATCTAGTTTTTCATCACAATTTATTCCTACATCTACAGCTACAACATCTGCTCCTACAAATTTACTTATTACCCCTACTCCACATAGTCTTTTTGAGAAATTTGGAAATTGTAACTTTGTTATGTCCTGAGGGTCAGGCGCAACACCTTCTTCATATACTCCATGATCTCCAGCAAAAGCAATTATAACTTTTTTAGTTGTATCAAAATTTTCATTACCAAATATCCCTGCTAATTGCATGCAAATATCTTCTATCTTTCCTAGGCTTCCAGTTGGATGTATAAGCCTGTCCAACCTCTGTTTTGCTTTTTCAATAGAAGACTTATCTAGAGAATATATATTCCTTGATATACTTTCTAATAAACTCATTTTCTATCCTCCCAATATTATTATTTTTTTAATTATCTTTTTAGATAAAAAATACTCTTATTTTCTAAAAATTTCAACTTTTTCTTTTTATTTTTACATACATATAAAGATTATTCTACATTTTATCTTAATTTCCTTTATTTTACATTTCTAATTTGCATACAATCACATACTTTTTGTAAAAATATAATTAAAAGAACTTTAAGGAGTTGATATTGTGGATGATTTTTCTAAATTAAAAAATTTATATGAAGATGGATATAGATGTATTTATCATAATTGTGTTGATAATAATTATACTATCTATCTTAAGAATTTTTATACGGAAGGTACAGAAACTGTAGAGTTAAGTAGTGAATTAGATTTTTCACAATTTAAAGATTATATAGATGGGCTTAGAATGTCCTAATTCTTTGGGAACCCATTAAAATAGGGAGTTTAACAACTCCCTATTTTGAAGTCACAATTTTTTTAATAAGCTTTAAAAGTTCGTCTCGGTTTACTTCTCTTTGGTTTTTTCTGTCTTTATACTCTTGAAAGTTAACAACTTTTGTATTTGGTTTTTCCATAAACTCACTTCCCATTTAACATTATTAACTTATCTTAATATATTTAATTCTATACAATTTATCTATTTCCTTCTATTTATAATACAAAATTTCTTAAATAATCCCAAATTTTCAAAACAAAATTTTCAAAATATACTAAAATCTACCTTTCAAATATAATATCAAATACAATTTAAGACTCATTATACTTTATAGTATAATATACTAATAAAGTATAATAAAGGAGATTTTAAATGAATATATTACAAAATGAAAACTTAATTATTGAATCAAGTAGCTCTGGTGCTGAACTTACTAGGATATTTTCTAAAAAACATAACAGAAATATTCTTTGGAATGGTGATAAAAAACATTGGGGTAGACAATCACCTATATTATTCCCTATAGTTGGTAAACTTCTTGATAACGAAACTATAATAGAAAAAAATTTATACAATATGACTCAGCATGGATTTGCTAGAGATATGGATTTTGAAATTGCAAACAAAAGTGATGCATTCATATCTTATAGTTTAAAATCCAATGAATCTACTCTAAAAAAATATCCCTACTCTTTTGAACTACTTATAAATTATACATTAAATGACAATAGTATAAATATAGAATGGATTGTAAAAAATACTGACTCTAAAGATATATTCTTTTCTATAGGAGGACATCCTGCATTTAATCTTCCTTTTTATGAACAAGATGATTTTTCTGAGTACTATCTTGAGTTTAAAGGAAGAAATAATGTGGAAAAAATTAATTTAAATGGGTCTTTTACTGATGATACAAAATTTATTGGAGACTTAAAAAAATTACAATTAAATCCAGAATTATTTAAAAATGATGCTTTAATATACACTAACATAGACAAAGTATCTATATATAATGATAAATATAGTGAATGCCTAACTATATCTATGAAGAATTTTCCTCTAGTTGGCATTTGGACTCCTTATTATAGTGAAACTAATTCTACTGCTCCATTTTTATGTATAGAACCATGGTATGGTCTTGCTGATAGTATACATTCTAATAAAATTTATACAGATAAGAAAT
>NZ_JAGWCS010000063.1:0-22698 GCF_020657705.1 Clostridioides sp. ZZV15-6598
ATCTTGAGAAAGGCTGATTAAATGTTTAATAAAATATATGAAAAAAAAGAATTTATAGTTTTTCAAGTTAAAAAAGGTTATGTAGTTTATAATACTAGAAAGAATTTTGAAGAAGGTCATACACATTTAAAACATTTTGAAGCAGCAAAGACAGCTATTGATTTAGCTATAAATAAAAAAATTCCTCGAAGTAAAGACGGATATTATCTAACTAGTTTAATTCGTATAAGTGATGATTGTTATTACATTGATAAGTTAAGTGAGTTATTATATGTCAGAGAACAAAAGGGTAAGAAAGAAAAATACTGCAATTCTAGTTATCAGATATAACAAGATTAGTTGTCAAATATAAACATTTTTAAGCTTAAAGCTAAAGAGTATCAGTAAGTTTATTAAAAAATAACTTTGCTGATACTCTTTTTAATTATAATATTATCAATTTAAGTTATAACTATTATCTAGGCAGATATTTTACTATTCAGATTCAGTATCTGCAAATTGGCTATTATAAAGCTTCTCATAAAATCCACCTTTTTCCATTAGTTCATCATGATTACCTTGCTCTATAATACTTCCGTTATTCATAACCAAAATCAAGTCAGCATTACGAATTGTAGAAAGTCTATGTGCTATAACAAAACTAGTTCTACCATTCATAAGATTTCTCATTGCCTTTTGAAGCATCAATTCTAATCTAGTATCAACAGAACTAGTAGCCTCATCTAATATCAATATCGAAGGGTCTGATATAAAAGCTCTAGCTATAGTTAAAAGTTGTTTTTCTCCCAACGATATATTAGATGCTTCTTCATTTAAAAACATGTTATATCCATCTGGAAGTGTAGTTATAAAGTGATGTACATTTGCTACTTTTGCTGCTTGTATAATTTCTTCCTTAGTAGCTCCAAATCTACCATATTCTATATTTTCAAAAATAGTACCATTAAATAGCCATGTATCTTGAAGTACCATTCCAAACATTGAACGTAAATCTTCACGTCTCATATTTCTGATATCTACTCCATCAACTTTAATAGCTCCTCCCTTTACATCATAAAATCTCATCAATAAGTTTATTAATGTTGTTTTACCTGCTCCAGTAGGGCCAACAATAGCTACCATTTGACCACTTTTTATTTCTACATTTAAATCTTCTATTAAAGTTTCACTTTCTCCATATCCAAAATTTACATGTTCAAATGTGACATTTCCTTGTACATTTTCTATCTTAACTGGATTTTCAACATCAGGAATTTCCTCTTCTTCATCCAAAATTTCAAATACACGCTCTATTGCTGCAAAAGAAGATTGTATTACAGTTGATAATTGTGTCATCTGTGAAAGAGGCTGATTTATTTGCCATATATAACGTACAAATGCTTGTAAATTTCCAACTGTTATCCCCCCACTCACTGCATATATAGAACCAACTACTGCTACTGCTGCGATTCCAAAATAAGTTACTAATGAAACCATTGGATTCATCATACTTGATATAAATTGTGCCTTAAATCCATTTTCACAAAGTTCTTGATTTACTTTTTTAAATTCTTCTATAGAGTCTTCTTCTTTTCCATATAATTTTATTTCATTAAATCCAGTATACATCTCTTGTACTTTTCCATTTAATTTTCCAAGAGCATTTTGTTGTAATGAAAATCTATTTTGTGATTTGTTTACTATAAACTTAGATACAAAATAACTAATTGGAATTATAAAAAGAGCTATAAATGCCATATATGCATTAATTGTAAACATCATAGAAATTGCCAAAATTATTACTAAAATTGAGTTAATAATTTGCATAAAACTCTGTTGTAAGGCATTTGATATTGTATCTACATCATTTGATATACGACTTAGTACATCTCCAAAACTATTGCTATCAAAATAACTAATAGGCAGTTTTCTTATCTTATTTTCTACTTCATTTCTTAAATCTCTCATCGTATTTTGAATAGCATTTGTAAGTAAAAAACTTGAAGCATACGTAAAAATTGCATTAGCAACATATATACATGCTAAGAGTACCAGAATTTTTACTACATAGTTAAAATTCACAGATGCTCCTGGTATTCCTTTTGCTATACGAATTACATCTTTAGTTAATTGTGTTATTATTAATCCCTCTGTTTTAGGAGCAATTGCATTCATAGTAGCTGCTAAAATTATACATATAATAGCTATAATAAATGAAAATTTATATTGCTTTACAAATGGAAGAAGTCTACCAATTGTTTTTTTAAAGCCTTTAGACTTTTTCATTATTCCAATTCCTCCTTTTTCAACTGAGATGTTGCAATTTCATAGTATATTTCACAATTTTTTAATAATTCTTTATGAGTTCCCATTCCAACAACTTGACCTTCATTTAGTACTACAATTTTATTAGCATCAATAATTGAGCTAATTCTCTGTGCAACAATCAATACAATTGCGTCTTTTGTTTCTTTTTTTAGCTTAGAACGAAGTATTGCATCAGTCTTAAAATCTAATGCAGAAAAGCTATCATCAAATATATATATTTCAGGCTTTCTTATAATAGCTCTGGCAATAGAAAGTCTTTGCTTTTGACCTCCAGATACATTAGCTCCACCTTCACTAATTAATTCATCAAATTTTCTAGGTTTTTTTGATATAAACTCATATGCCTGTGCAACCTTGGCTGAATGTTCTAACTCTGATGTTCCTGCTTTATTTTTACCAAATCTAATATTATTTGCTATACTACCAGTAAAAAGCAATGCTTTCTGAGGTATAAATCCTATCTTCTTTCTCAAAGCCTTTAAGTCATATTCCCTTATATCTACCCCATTTATCTTGATACTACCTTCTGTTACATCATAAAATCTAGGTATCAAGTTAATTAGAGTACTCTTTCCACTACCAGTACTACCTATAAAAGCAACTGTTTCACCAGTCTTTGCAGTAAACGAAATATCTTTAAGTACAGAAGCTTCTCCATCTGGATAAGTAAATGTTACATTGTCGAATTCTATAAGCCCTTTATTTTCAGTATCTTTTACTCCATTTTCAGGATTTTTTATAAGTGGCTCTTCTTCTAAAATTTCTTTTATTCTATTTGCTGAAACTTCTGCTCTTGGATACATGATAAATACCATTGAAAAAAGCATAATTGAAAACATAGCATGGAAAAGATATTCCAAAAATGCAACCAATTGTCCAACTTGAATTTCTCCAATATTTATTTTCTCACTTGAAATCCAAAACACAGCCAAAACAGCTATATTTAATAGTAAAAAGAATGCTGGTTGAGTAATTGACATAAGTTTAAACAGTTTTTTAGAAACATTAGCATAATATGTATTTGTTTCTTCAAATCTTTTTGTCTCATAATCATCATTCCCAAATGCTCTGATGACCCTTATTCCAGTTAAATTTTCTCTTGATATAAGATTTAGTTTATCCAGTCCTTTTTGTTGTTTAGATGATATTGATTGAGAAACTTTTGCTATTACTGCTACTCCAATAATTATAAAAGGAACTGATATAGCTAATACCAAAGAAAGCTCTACACTCGTTCTAATTGTCATGATTATACTTATAATAAACATAACTGGAGTTAATAAGGCTGTTCTAAGAAGTATATTTACAAATTGTTGAATTTGAAATGCATCATTTGTAGTTCTTGTAATCATTGAAGAAATCCCAAATTTATTGTATTCAGTGTGTGAAAATTCTTGAGATTTTTTAAATATATCATTTCTTATATCTCTAGTTACTCCTGTTGATATTTTTGCAGAACAATAACCCAATAATACACTACCTACAACTCCTATAATAGAAATAACAACTATTACTATTCCCATTTGTTTTATGTAAGTTGTGTTTTGATTTGCAATACCATTATCAATTATTTTAGCTATTATTGTTGGTATACCTAATTCAACTAATGCAAAACTAAATATAGCCAGTATATTTAATGCTATTAATAATTTATAATTTTTTAAATAGTTTAAAATTAATTTCATATTCTACTCCTTTCTTAGTTTTTGAGACAGTGTAATTATTATGTAGTAATACCAAGTTTATGAATACTTGCTTTTATAAAAAAAGGAGAAAAGAGTTAGTGCACTCTCTTCTCCAGCATATTCTTTTTAATACACCCTCCGATAAGTCGCTTATATGTTACCATATTTGACAAGTAATGTCAATTCATATATAATTTAAGTTTTTAAATACTTTATTTTATAAAATGATAACAAGCCAGCACATACTTTATACTTGTTTTTTACTATATTCTAATTTTACAAGTTGTTCTAAATTACTAACTTTTTTAAGATTTAAGTTTGTTCTCTGTATTCCAGTTTTAAATAATGGAATTCCTCTACCTAATATTGTTGGCAATACATATACAAAATAATCATCAATTAGATTATCTTTTATAAATAATTCTACTATTTCACTTCCTCCAATTATCCAGATATCTTTCCCATCTCTCTCTGCTCTAATTTGTTCAATTAGTTTTTTAGGGTCTAAATTTGTATACTTTACGTTTTCAGTAACTCCACTAGTAGTCTTTGAATACACATAACATTCTTTCCCTTTATAAAACCATTCATTTGGACTTAGTTCATTTACTATTTGTGTATATGTTGAATTTCCCATAATAACTGTATCAATTGTATTGTAAAAAGTATTATAATCTTCTTGTTGAGAATCTGAAGCTACTTCATCTAAAAAAGCTACACTACCATCTTCTTCTGCTATATAACCATCTAAACTCATTGCAATATAAAGTACCACTTTTCTCATATTTCTTACCTCCAAAATTTATAATATAAGTTTTTTATGCTGAAATAAAATTTTCACTCACTTAAAATACCCTATTAAATAAAACTCAAACAGTTTTAAATAAAACCATAAAAATAAAATATTATTATATATGCAGTTTAATATTCACATAATTTGACAATCAATAAATATATTGAAAATTCTAATTAATCTAAATAAATATTGCTCTAACTCCATACTGGTTCTATAATATAATTAGAAGATATTTATATTATAAAACTAATCTTATCATAATATTTATTAATATCCTAAAATCAAGACCTGTGATTGATTTTACTTTTATTGAAAGGTGGTAAACAACATGAAAATTTCAGAAATTGCTACACCAAGCTTTTTACTAGATTTAGACCAGTTAGAAGAAAATATAAATACAATACAACAAATTTGTACAAAGAATAACAAACAGCTTTGGCCTATGCTTAAAACGCATAAAAGCACATATATAGCAAAACTTCAAAAAGATGCAGGTGCTACTGGATTTCTTGTTGGAACTCTTGATGAAGCTGAAGCTTTGATAAATGCTGGCTTTAAAGATATTATGTTGGCTTACCCTTACATGGGAGATGCAAATATAAATAGGGTAGTAACTATGGCTTCAAAAATAAATTTAATATGTGCTACAGATAATATAGAATGTGCAAAAGCTTACAGTAAAGCTTTTTCTCTAGCTAAAATTGAATGTAAACTACTTCTTATTGTAGATTGCGGATTACACCGTTTTGGTGTTGAACCAGAAAAAGTAGTTGAACTTGCTACTGAAATTTCAAAACTAGAAAATATAAAGATTGTTGGAATAAGCTCACATCCAGGTCAAGTATACGGTTGTAGTTCTCCAGAAGGAGTGCCAGATGTTTGTATTCAAGAAGACTCTGCTATGGAAAAAGCATCTAAATTATTAACTGATAATGGCTTTAATATAGATATTGTAGCTTCTGGAAGCACTCCAACAGTTGAAACTGAGGCTGCTTCTAAAACTATCACTGCTGTAAGACCTGGAAACTATGTATATTATGATGCTATACAAATAGCTTTAGGATGTGCTATTGAAAAGATGTGTGCTCTTACTGTTGTATGTACTGTAATCTCAAAAAATAGTAATGGTTATTATTTAGTTGATTGTGGAAGTAAATGCCTTGGACTAGATAAGGGCGCACATGGAAATAGTAGTATTGTTGGATATGGTATAGTTTGTGGACATCCAGAACTTATTATTGATTCACTTTCAGAAGAAGTTGGTAAAATTAAAGTAAATGGAGAAACTGATATAAAAATAGGTGATAGAATAAGAATCATACCTAACCACTCTTGTTCTACTGCAAACTTAACAAGTAATTTACTAGGCTTTAGGGGAGATACAATAGAAAAAGTAATTGAAGTAGATATACGTGAAAATTCAAAACAGATTGTACTTTAAAAATAAAGTTATAATAAATTGATATTGATATTGACTAAAAAATAGATTTAATTTATTGTTGATTTAAAGGTACTAAAATAAAACATAGAAAATTTAAAAACATAAAAAATCTAAAAAACATAGAAAATCTAAAAGAAGTTTACTACTATACTAGTAAACTTCTTTTTTAATTAACATATCATTTTTTTAATTAGCGCATCATCATGATATTACTATGTTAGTTTTATTTAATTTTTACATTAATCCCATAAAAGTAAGTAAAACTCTAACTATCAACATCCCTACTACTGCATCAAATATAGGAACTGCTAGTAGTAACATTCTATACTTAGTACTAGTATTGGCTACAAGAACTATTCTAGCGTAATGACCAACTAGAGTACCCATTAACATACATGGCATAATCAAGATAGTTGCTTGTGATGCTGTAATTATACCTTGTGCAAATAAATTTGCTGCTGTAGCTGCTCCTGCTGCCTTAGCAAAGAAAGCTGCTATCAAAACTACGACTGATTCTCCAGGTAGTCCAAAAATCCCCATCACTGGACCAAAAACATTTCCTAAAATATCAACTAGACCAGTTAATTGTAGAAATTGCACTATTACATACCCCATTACCATGGCTGGCAATATTTGTTCAACACCTATGTAAAAACCCTTTTTTGCGCCTCCCATAAATGTCTCAACAGCAGTTTTTTTTGGTTTACTATTTACAATTGTGCTTCCAGTAGTTTGTTGACTCATATTACGCAGCCTCCTTATTTTTATTCTTTTTATTTTTTATATTTATAATTAGTCTAACTAGATTGGCACCAAGTATCTTACAGAATATTTCTATAAGTATTATTGGACCTAATGCCAATAATGCTATTGGTAAAAGTGGAGCTTGAGTGTTTATTGTATTTAATATAACTGCTGAACCAGCATATTGATAAGCTACAAATATAGTTCTTTCATCATCTGTTATTTCTCCGTTTTCACATAATTCTTTTGTCATTATTGAAGCTACATCTGAACTAGTAAATGAAGATACAAATGCTATACCAGCTATTCCAGGTATTCCAAGTAAAGGTTTAAGTAATGGATTAAATATCTTTGATGCAGCTTTCATCCCTCCCATAGATTCAACTACATCAATAAGTCCTACAGCAAAACATACTGTTGGTATTAAAGTAAGTGCAAATAAAAAACCATCCTTTGCACCAGTTCCGCCTTTTCCCATAAAATCTGCACCATCTGAGATAGTACCAAATGAACCAGTTAAGTTAGCAAAGTCTAAAGCTTTTAGAAATCCTTGACTATCTTTAAAGATGCCAGAAAATAGTATTATCAATACAAATAAAGACATATATCCTTTCCATGTTACCTTATTATCTCCAGCTGTTGTATCCATATAAAATCCCCCTTTTATATATCAAGTTTATCTAAATTTAAAACAATTGTAGAAATCAATTTCACCCTTTCAAACATAGAATCTACTAATGCGTATTCTCTTGATGTATGATTCCATTCTCCCTTTACTCCAAAAGAACATATCGTAGGAACGTTTGCAATAGTTAAATAACTAGCATCTGAACTTCCTCCAAGTCTCTTAGCCTTTATTTCACCAAACCCATTTTCTTTTGATACTGTATTTACAAATTTATGAAACTTCATAACATCCTCTGTAGTTTCAAATGGCATCATTTCACTTACAAAATCAACATGTGTAGAAGTTCCTTCTATATAAGTATCTTCACATATTTCTTGAATTCTTTTTTTAACATTTTCCATTTCTTCTACTTTTTCAAATCTAAGGTCTACTTCTATGCTACAATCTTCTGGAATAGAATTTGATACTCTTCCTCCTTTAATTATACTTACACTTGCTGTAGTCCCAACTTCAAGATTAGTCAATTTTTGTATTTGTAATATCTTATTAGCCATTTCTTCTATTGCATTTCTTCCACCTTCAAAATCATTTCCTGCATGTGTTTCTACACCTTTTACATGTATATTACACCCAATTCTTCCTTTTCTACCTACACATAAGCTATTATCTACCAATCCAGTTTCCATATTAAATGCACATAGACCACCTTTTGCTTCTTTTAATATAAGGTCTCCTCCGCTTGAATCCTTATGTCCTATCTCTTCATCTCCTGAAAAGACTATTTTTATTGGTCTATCTTTGTATCCTATCTTATTTAAAACTTTAATAACGTATAAAGAAATTACTATTCCACCTTTCATATCTAACACACCTGGGCCATATGCTCTTCCTTCCATTATTTTAAATGGATTTTCTCCAAATGTACCTATTTCAAAGACAGTATCCATATGCCCTGAAAAAATTATTGGTTTCTTATTTCTGTTAGAACCAAGTGTACCTACTAATGTACTGCCATTATTTCCAACATCTATTAAATCACAATCTAATCCTTCTTTTTCAAACTCACCTTTTAATCTCTCAGCCAATTTATTTACACTCTCTTTACAGTTTGTGTAGCTTTCAATATTAACAATCTCTTTCCACAATGAAATTATTTCTTCTCTATTCTCGTCAACAAATTTAGAAATCTCCTTTAAATATGTACTCATAATAATCTCCTTTATTTTTGAATAAAATATTTTTTTCCTAAAAGCTGAGTTTATACTTTAGGAAATTTTAAAAGACTAGTCCTTAATTACAAAATAACACAATTATTTTCATCAGTCAACATTTTTTCAGTATATTTTTTATTTTCTGACTTTTCTTTTAATTATTACTTTGTAAAATAAATTGACGCTTTTTATCTACTATTATAAAATGAGGTTATAAATTAATAATTAGTTACAATACTTTCGAAATTTTAAAGGAGGTTTTATGAAATATAAGATTGGCTTTTTAACAACATCTTATTTTATGGCAGATAACTTTAAACAAGCTCTCGAAGAATTAAAAGATATTTGCGAGATTACATACATTGAACTAAAAGGCGAAAACCCTTTCAGTAATTTGCCAAATATATATAATGAACAGGTAGATAATTTTGATGGATTTGTTTGTAGTGGTATAATTCCATATAGTGAACTTATAATAAATATAGAGGATATAAAGGTTCCATTAAGTTTCTTAAAGCTTGACGAAAGAGATTTTTATAAATACTTATTTAAACTATTAAATAGTAAAAGAGAGATTGATTTTACAAAATCATTTATGGATTTTTTAAGAGAAGATAATAACTATTATGACATCTATTCATTGATAGATTATAAAAACTGTCCATATACAATTAAAGATTTCAATATTCCTCAACCTGTATATGACTTCAAAAAATTAAATGATAAATTATTGGAGATACACCTAGATTTATTAAAGAATAATAAGATTAACCTTTCTATTACTAGAAATTATATAATTAATTGTGAATTAAATAGACTTGGATATGACTGTATTTATATGGTGCCATCTACTGAATCAATCTTAAACACATTTAAATCTGTAATAAACGAAATAACATTGAAAAAATTGGATAAAAATAAATCTGCAACTTGTATAGTCACAATAAATAGCTCAGAGTATATAAATGATGACCTAATATTTAAAAATGATGAGATACAAAATCAAATATATAATACTATCTTAAATTCTTTATCAAGAAATGGATTCTATGGAGTTCAAGTCAAAAAAAATGATATGAAAATAGAAATACATACTACTAAAGAAATGCTAAATAATATGACTAAGGACTATACAGAATTTTTTATTTCAGAAGACTTAAAAGAAATTAAGTACAGCTTAAATATTGGTTGGGGAATTGGCAACACAAATATTCATGCAGAACAGAACGCTCGTCAGGCAAATAGTAAATCAGCTTCTCTAGGTGGAAATTGTACGTTTATAGTAAATGACACTAATAATATAATAGGACCTTTATATTCAAATAAAAATTCTAATGACCTTGAAGAAAGTTCAATAGCTAATAAAGTTGCTTCTTTCATCCCTTTATCTAATGTAAATGTATCTAAAATTATGAGTATGATTAATGATAGAAATTCAAATAATGTATCAGCAGAAATATTATCAGACTATATGAATATAACGCTTAGAAGTGCAAATAGAATCCTAAGTATCTTATATAAGGCTGGTATTGCAACTATTGTAAACACAAAGTTGGATAATCAAAGAGGTAGACCAAAGAAAATATACAAAGTTGATTTCTTAGCTTTTTTAGACAATATGTAGAGAGATAATATGTAGAGATTGAAGCCTCAATTATTAGCTTTTTTAATAAAAACAGCATTTTTCCACTGATTCTCAATAAGCAAAGTTTTTAAATATGAATATGCAAAATGCCAGAATCCTAATAAACACTATGTTTTTATCAATTCTGGCATTTTTTTATTCCGCTATTAGAATTTAAATAAATGATGCTAAAGTAAGCTTTTGCTTTTGATTTATGGAAAGTAAGTTCACTCATTACTCATTTTTTGAGAGTTGCTTGTTTTTTTGGTATATTTTATTCCATCCTACTAGTAATAAAATAATAAACACACAGGTATCTACAAAAAGAATAACTGTAATGTGCTTGACAATATTGTAGACAAAAAATATTGAAAATACTTCTACAGATAAAGCTACAAAACATAAAAAGTTCGTCAAATAATCTGCAATAGTATCACTATAGAAAGCTCGTATTTGTAACCATCTACATATAAATGGACGTAAAATAAACCTGAACACAACACAAATAACGGGATAGGCATAAATAAATTTTTTATCTACACTATTGGCTACACCATTATTCCATTGCACAGGAATTTGAAGTGGCAATTTTGGAAATGCTATTATTGCAATCAGTAAACAAGCAATGGTGATAATTCCCCATGTAACATTTCCTCCCCACATATATAAGAAACTTACAGAGTCCAGTTTGAAAATATGTTTATTTTCATTCCAATATTCTGGTAGCTCAGTTATATATTCTTCTACTTTTAAATTCAAATAACTTAGTTCATCAAATTTGAGCATTTTTTCACACATAGTTTTTGCATTTTCCAAATCAGATATTTTAGTTTTGAGAACTTGTTCCTGTTTTTCAACAACCTCATATAAAGATATTTGCTGAAGCATAATATTACGAATATCATCAATAGAAATCCCTAATGTACGCAAATATGCGATTTTTTTGATGTCCTCTACATTTATATCTGAATACTCTCTATATCCATTGCTTTCATTGCGAACGGGTTGAATTAGCATTTCTTTTTCATAAAAACGAATATTAGAACGTGCTAGTCCGGTTTTTTCTTCAACTTCCTTAATTGTCATTTTTAAACACCACCTTTCAATTTATTGAATCACCTAATATCTTTCCTTTTTATTACTCTAAGTCTTCTTTAATATTTTATTTCATTATTTGATTCACCAATATTACATTATCAATAGTAACATACTTTGCAACAATCGCCTCCTTGTATGCATTTGAAACTGTTTGATTATTATATAAAATAAAGTATAAACAAGGTTTACAGTCAAGTATTTTTATCATTCTTTTGATTTTATTAAAAAAGGCATCGCAAATAAATGCCATGCCTTTCTATTAATTTAGTTTTTTCATATCTTCCTGACTTCAAAAGTCAAATTAACTTGTCTTATAGTAAAATTGATAAAAGATATAATAGGTGGTATAAGATTTTCTATCATACTAAATAATTAATTGCCCACTTCTCACAATCCCAAATTTTATTAACTATATCAGTATAAAATTCTGGCTCATGGCAGACTAAAACTATACTTCCTTCATATGATATTAAAGCTTTTTTTAGTTCTTCCTTTGCTTCAGAATCTAAGTGATTTGTTGGTTCATCTAGTATTAATATATTACTAGGATTATTTATAAGTTTACATAACCTTACTTTAGCTTGTTCTCCACCACTTAATATAGAAAGCTTACTTTCTATATGTTGATTAGTCAATCCACATCTGGATAGCATTTTTCTTATTTCATATCTTGTATATCTTGGAAATTCATACCACACCTCATCAATAAGTTTTTTATCACTTATTTCTTTAACTTCTTGTTCAAAATAGCCAATATTTTGTTCTTCTCCCACTTCAATACTTCCACTTATTGGTTTATTTATTCCAATCAAACTTTTTAATAAGGTTGATTTTCCTATACCATTTGCACCTATTAAAGCTATTTTTTCTCCTCTTTCCATAATTAAATTTATAGGTTTACTTAGTACTGTTTCATATCCTATAACTAAATTCTTAGCTTCAAATATCATCTTCCCAGATTTTTTGGATATTTTAAAGTCGAAATGAGGTCTTACTTTTTCCCTTGATATGCTTATTCTTTCTATTTTATCTAATTTTTTCTGTCTTGATTTTGCCATCTTACTGGTTGATGCTCTAACTTTATTTTTTGCAATATATTCTTCTAACTTTGATATTTCTCTAACTTGTTTTTCTTGAGCTATTCTTAAATTTCTTTTATTTTCTTCATACATCTTTTGGAAATTTTCATAATTGCCAATATATCTTGTCAATGTCATATTTTCAAGATGACACACTACATTCACAACACTATTCAAAAACTCCAAATCATGTGATATCAATATGAACGCATTTTCATAATTTTGAAGATATTTTCTTAACCATTCTATATGTTCTTCATCCAAATAGTTTGTAGGTTCATCTAAAAGCAATATATCTGGTTCATCTAACAATAGTTTACCTAATAATACCTTTGTCCTTTGACCTCCACTCAATTCTGAAACATCTCTATCAAGTCCAATATGTCTAAACCCAAGACCTAAAGCAATTGAATCTATCTTTGAATCAATATTGTAAAATTCATTGTTATTTAAAAAAGCTTGTATATTAGCGACTTTTTCAAGAGACTTATTTATCTCATGTTCATTCATTTCTCCCATTTTACTGTATATACTATTCATTTCACTTTCCATATCAAAAAATTCCTTAAAAGATTCTCTTAAAATATCTTTTATTGTATTACCTTTTTCTAGTTTAGTATGTTGATCCATATATCCAACTCTTACTTTGCTACTCCATTGTATATCACCACTATCTGGAATCAGTTGACTTGTTATTATATTCATAAATGTAGATTTTCCCTCGCCATTTTTTCCAACAAGACCTACATGCTCCCCTCTTAACAGTCTAAAAGATATGTCTTTAAATAATGTTCTATCCCCAAATCCATAACTTATATTATTTACATTTAAAATACTCATTGTTCTATTCCTCTTCTTAAAATTTAGAAATTCCTCAATGAAATCATATCATTTAAATAGAGCATACCTCAAGTTCATAAACAAATCTGTACTAATTTTGTACGAAAAAAGAGACTTTGTTAAAAAGTCTCTTCTTAATTTTTTGTTATATAAATCTATCTTTAAAGCATTACTATTCTATTTTCAATCGCTTTTTTCTTCTCTTATTATTCGTCTTATACTATGCTCAGTTAAATAATAGTCCTTTGTAAGTTCTTTAACAGAAACACCTTTATTGTACTTATCAAATATTTCCTTATTTCTTTCTTTCAAGATATTTCTTGAACCACTATTTTCGCCCCAAACTTTTTTATTTTCAGACTTTCGTGGTATATATAAATAACTACCATCTGTATATTCTTGAATTAATTCAAGTATCTCTTCTGGCAATATATTTTGTGCTTTTTCATACTTCATAATACTCTGCTCCCATCTACATTTTAAATTGTAAATAAAAGCAAAGACTGCACAAAAACAAGTTAGCCTAAATATTATCTTGATTTATTAGGCTCTAAACAAAGTTTTATTGCAATTGCATTTTGCAGTCTTTGCTTAGAGCCAACTGAAATTATAATATCGTTACTCTCTTTCATATTACAAACTCCCTTTCTATCTAATTTAAACTATTACATATTACTAGCCTTAGCTATTATATCTTTTGCAAATCTGACAGCTTCAGATATCTCTTGCTCATCTGGATGACTTTGAGATTCTTCATGATTGTTTAATTGCTCACAAATATGTTCATTTTCAGGATGAAGCTTTAGCATTTCTTCATATTTCACCTTTAAACCTTCTGCAATTTTTCCTTGGCATATAAATGAACCAACTATTTCATTATCTTTTGAAAAAACATCTTTTACTTTGTCCATTATGTTAATTCCATAGTTTCCCTTTGTACTTGCTCCCATTGTTCCAAATAAAGCTAGCTTTTTGTTATGAATATTTTCAAAGACTAGTTTTGAATTTTTATCACAAATTCCTTTGTCTACCCAATATCCTAAGAATATTATATCATAATTTTCATAGTCAACATTATTATCAATTAACTCACTGATATTTTTAATTTCTTTTCCGCCTTGAATTGCATCATATATAGAGTGAGCAATTTTTTTAGTATTTCCAGTTGAACTTGAATATAAAATTAAACTTTTCATGATATATCCTCCTATATGTTAAGTTTTTATCTAAATTTTCTTAATATCATTAAGTTTTTAATCACTATAAAATTTTATTAGTCTAATATACAACCAAACTGAGAATGTGTTTGCAATGCATCTGCACATTTTTTATTACAGTAGCAACACTTCTTAATATCATCTACTCTTCCTTCTCTTACTTTCTGCAACCAATCACTGTCTGCCAATAGTTGTCTTGACATGGCAACCATATCCACTCTGTTATTTGATATAACACTTTCTATGAAGTCTGGACTAGATAGCTTCCCAACACCACATACTGGAAGGGTTGTGTGTGTTTTAACTTCATCAGCTAAATATAAAAAGCATCCCTCATCTTTAAAATAAGGATGATTATTAATTGGTATGGTGTCTTCTAATTTTGAATGATTTGCTAATGTTACATGAAAGCTATCTACACCAAGTGATTCAAATTTTTTTACAAAGTGCTCCACTTCAGAAAGTAAAACTCCTGCATTACCATAATGAGGATTTTCTTGTCTAATTGCAAGCTTATAATCTATTGGAATATCCTTTATGTCATTACGAATACTACTAATTATTTCACTTGCAAATCTACTTCTATTATCACAACTTCCACCATATTCATCAGTTCTATTATTGTATATACTAGAGGAAAAGCTTCCTACAAGTCTATCTCCATGAATTTGAATCATATCAAAGCCTGCTTTTTTTGCATTTAATGCTGTTACTCTAAACAATTCTATAATATTTTTTATTTCCTCTTTTGGCATATTGGTTACATAATCCTTTACTCCATCATCCATAATTTTTTTTATTTCATCATGTGAAGTAATTCCCAATTCCATAGTATTTCTGATTAAATTCATGTCATAATCGGAGCAAAATATTTGTGCTGAAACTTTCGCCCCTGAATTATGTATTTCATCTACAATTTTTTTATACTCTCTAATTCCATCTTCATCTGATAAGCTTAGAGCCATTTTATGAAAACTAGGTCTAACTGATACATCTCCTATCGTAATTAAAGCTACACCTGATTTAGCAATTTTACAAAACTTGTTGATTTTTTCTTCCAAATTAAGACCCATACTTGTAGGTGCAAAAGATACTCTATTTTTTAATTCTAAATTTCCAATTTTAATTGACTTTAATAAATTGCTGTACATCCTATTCTTCCTCCACTGTTGCCTTTATATCTCTTACTGTATGTAGTTTTTTTACTAAGTCCTTGTATTCTTCATCCAAAAACTCTTTTTTTATATTACTATCCCACTTTGAAAATATGTTTTTTATATCTCCCAGTACCTCTTCACCCTTGTCTGTTATTCTCAATTGAAAAGCTCTACTATCATTTGGATTTTGAATCTTTTCTATGTATCCATCTTGTTCTAATCTAGATATAGTTCTTGTAGTATGAGCTTTATCCACCTCGAATTCTGTTGAAACATCATTCAAAGAACAATTCCTATTCTTATTGATATAAATTAAATAAAAATACAGGCCATTCGTAAGCTTATATGGCTTTAGACACTTTTCACAATAGAGTTTAAAGTTCCTTTGTAAATAACAAATAATATACGACAAACTCTCATGCTGTAACTTTTTAAAATCCATTTTTAATTTCCCCTCTATAATTCTAATACAATATATTTGACTATATCAACTATATTATATTAAATACTTGATATAGTCAAGAATATTTTGCCTTATAACTGTATATTTTTATACTCCCTTCTAAAATTATCATAAAATATAATTGAGCTTTAATTAGAATTTGTAATTTTTTATATATATCATACATAAATATATTTTATATAAAAGTTTATATTTTCAAGCAAATAATTTTTCGAAAATTGTCTAAATTCAGTAAAAATATGGTAATATATACATAAGCAATATAAATCTATAAAAGGGAGTGTTACATATGATATCTAATAAAATGCAAACTTTAGTTGCAAACAGCTCTGTTATAAGAGCCATGTTTGAAGAGGGAAAAAAACTTTCCGATATCTACGGAGAAGAAAATGTTTTTGATTTTAGTATAGGAAATCCAAGTGTTGAGCCTCCAGAAACTATTAAAGCAGTTATAAGCGATATTTTAAATGAAGAATCTCCAAATCTAGTTCATGGATATATGAACAACTCAGGATATGAAGATGTAAGAGATGCTATTGCCAACCACATAAATAAAAAAGATGAATTAAACCTTACTAGAGATAATTTAATTATGACTTGTGGGGCTGCTGGTGGTCTAAATATCATTTTAAAGACTCTTTTAAATCCTGATGATGAAGTTATTGCTTTTGCACCATATTTTGGTGAATATAAAAATTATACAGAAAACTATGATGGAAAATTAATAGAAGTCCCTACAAATATAGAAACTTTTGAACCAGATTTAGATGCTCTAAGAAATGCTATTACTCCAAAGACAAGAGCTTTAATAATAAACACTCCAAATAATCCTACTGGTGTTATTTATTCTGAAGAATTACTAAAAAATCTTGGAGAGTTACTAGATACAAAACAAAAAGAATTTAATACAAATATATATTTAATTTCTGATGAACCATATAGAGAAATAATTTATGATGGTGCTAAAGTTCCTTGTATACTAAAATACTATAAAAATTCATTTATAGGATACTCTTATAGTAAATCATTGTCTCTACCTGGTGAACGTATAGGATATATTGTGGCTAATGGAGAAATGGATGATTTTGATGATGTTATGTCTTCATTAAATGTTGCAAATAGAATACTAGGATTTGTAAATGCTCCTTCTCTTTTCCAAAGAGTTATTGCAAGAAGCTTAGATGCAGAAGTTGATGTAAATATTTACAAGAAGAACTTTGACCTTTTATATAATAGCTTAATAGAAATGGGATTTTCTTGTGTTAAACCTAGTGGTACATTCTATTTATTCCCAAAAGCTCCAATTGAAGATGATAAAAAATTCTGTGCTGATGCTAAACAATTTAATTTGCTATTAGTACCAGGTTCTTCTTTTGGTTGCCCAGGGCACTTTAGAGTATCATATTGTGTATCTTATGATAAGGTTAAGAGTTCTCTACCAGCATTTGAAAAACTAGCTAAATTATACAACTTAAAATAATTAAATAAATCTAATTCCAAATAATTAGCTACCTTAGTGTAGAATATTTATATTCTATATTAAGGTAGCTTATAATTTTATATCTTATATTTATATACCACTTTATACCAATGTACTTGAATATTGTAGTTTATAGTACTAATATAAATTACAAGGAGGTGTTTGATTTGAAAAAAGGTTATGTTTATATAATACTGACTACCCTATTTTTTAGTTCAATGGAAATTAGTCTAAAAACAGTTACTAATGACTTTAATCCCATACAAATAACTTTATCAAGATTTTTTGTTGGTGGATTAGTCTTACTACCTTTTGCTATAAAAAGATTAAAATCCCTTAGTATTTCTATTACAAAATCAGATTTAAAATACTTTGCTTTTTTAGGCTTTATGTGTGTTGTAGTAAGTATGTCATTGTACCAGTTAGCTGTATTAAACACAAAAGCATCTGTAGTTGCTGTCTTATTTAGTTGTAATCCAGTATTTGTGATGCTTCTAGCTTATTTGATTCTAAAGGAAAAAATCTATAGGCACAATATAATTTCACTTATATTAGAAGTACTTGGAATTATAGTTATTATAAATCCACTGAATACAAGATTAACTTTTAGTGGTATATTCTTAACACTATCTTCTGCCATTATTTTTTCAATGTACACTGTTTTTGGTAAAAGAAAAACCTTAAAATTTGGTGGAATAATTGTGACTTGTTTCAGTTTTATATTTGGTAGTTTAGAAATGCTTGTATTGGTTCTACTTACTAAGATTAATTTTATATCAAATATGTTAAATAAAAATGGGCTCCATGTATTTGCAAATATACCTATTTTTAGTGGTTATACCTTACACAACATACCTACTATGATTTACGTATTTGTATTTGTTACAGGTGTTGGTTATGCACTTTATTTTATGGCAATGGAAGCTACATCTACTAGTCTTACATCTTTAGTATTTTTCTTTAAGCCAGTAATATCTCCAATACTAGCATTACTAATTCTTAAAGAATTTATTCCTATTAATATGATTATAGGAATTCTATTGATAGTGATTGGTTCAATAGTTTCTATTATACCTACAATAATGACTCAATCTCATAATAAACATATTGAGTCCTTGTATAAAAGTCAGTAATAAATCTTCTCATAAAGATATACATAAGATTAAATTAATTAGTTTTTCACGCAATATAAAAGAGATGCTAGCATACTAGCATCTCTTAATTTTTTTATATAAATTTTCTATTTTGCTAAGTTTTGTAAAAAACTATAAGTTTGTGGACAAGCTACTTTTAATTTACTATTTGTATCTTGATTTAAGTAGTAATATGCAAATGCTTCAGCAAAGAATTCTTCTGGATATACACCTAAATAATTTACATTTCCTAAAGAACGTCCTTCTTTAGCAAATATTTGTTTAAATTGTGCTGATTTAGAAATATCATTTAATGCAAGATGGTCTACTGCATGTGCTGTTTCATGTAATTCTAAGTTTATTGCATCATGACCTTTACCTTTGTTACTAAATCCTATTCTAAGAGCTACTGTACTTCCACCTAAACCAGGAACATCATCCCAAGTTTTACCAGTGTTTTCCCATCCCTTAGGAACTACACCTTTTAAATAAGCATATTCTTTTTCATCTGTTAATTTTCCACTTAATAATTTTATTTTTAAGTTATCTTGTTTTAATACATTTAAATATTTTCCATCTATATTAGCAAGTCTATTTATCATAGCATTAGCTTCATTTTTATCGTAATTTCCACTTGGAAGAACCACTATTTGACTAAGTGTTTCTTTATTTTGTAGAGTTGCACTATCTGCATGTGCACTTACTGGAACTGAACTTATTAAGAATATTGATATTATAGCGATTAATAATTTTTTACTTGGTTTCATATTATTCCCTCCTTTGAGTTAGGCCGGGAGTAATAAATTTCAAAATAAAAAAGATACCCAAGAGTATCTTTGTATATACAAAAAGAAATTTTTACTCTTTTCGGCAACTGGCTGGCGTGGTTTATTTAAACTTTAGCCCCTATAGCTTTGCGTGACTAGGTTTCCCTAGTTTTGCCTCATTTAATTTTATATTTATATTATATCTTATATCCTTTTATTTGTCTATAGTTTTCTGGATATCTTTTCTAAAAAATGATTATTTTTTTACATAATACTTCAAAAAAAAATATCTTCTAACAATATTCTCACTTAAGAATATTGTTTTAGAAGATATTTTTTAATATTATTTATATTTTTATAATGTTAGGGTCTAATTGATGTTTTTCTTTCTTCTCAATATAATAAGTCCTACAATAGCTCCTAACCCTAAAAGTATTTCTACAGTAATTGTAGTACTATCCCCTGTCTTTGGTGGTACTGGTGGATTTACTACAGTATTATCTTTTCCTGTATTATTCTTTTCCTGTGGTACTGGTGGGTTTATTACCTCTGTTATTGGAACAATTTGCTTAACAGGCTTTTCTATTGCATCTTCTGATGGTGGTATTGGTGGATTTACTACCTCTGGTATAGGAGGATTTACCACATTTTCTGTTGGTGGCACTGGTGGATTTATTGTTGGTTCCTCTGTATCAGATGGTCTTGATGGTTTACTTGGCTTATCTGTACTTGGAGGTACTGGCGGATTCACTGTTGGTTCATCTGTACCTGGTGGTACTGGTGGATTTACTGGAAGATTTTCTTGTTTTACATTTTCTATGTTCCCAATATCCACAATTTTACCAATATCTTTTCTATCAATTTCCACCTTGATTTTATCCTTTAATTTTTCATATCCACTTGGAGCCATTGTCTCAACTAAATAATATGTTCCTGAATTCTTGACACTAGATTCAATTATACCATCTTCATTACTAACTAAATCCTTAACTACTACTATTCCAAATGCATTTTCCAAATTAAACTTTGCACCTTCAAGTGCATTTTTATCTGAACTATCTACCTTCTTAGCTTCAAAAGCATATCCTTGTTTAGTAGTTTCTACTCCAGGAGGACTTGAACCATTAATCTGAGCTACATTTTGTATAGTCTCTCCTACTTTTACACCTGTGAAATCTGCATCAAATGTAACCCAACCTTGTACAGGTTCACCTTCTTTTATCTGTTTAAATTCATATTTATTTACTAATCTTATAGTGTTTTTTCCATCTCCAGCTTCTTTTTTAATTTCAAGATTATCAGAGTACTTTATATTAGATATCTTTAATGCTGGATTTACTTCATCTAGAATATTTACTTGCCCTGCATCATAAACTCCATAAGTTGACATGTTTATTTTGTACTTAACTATTTGGTTATCATTGCCATCTAATACCTTTTTATCAACCTCTTTTTTAGCACTTATTAATCCAGAGTTTTTCTTAAAACTTATTTCGTCTCTTTTATCTACTTTACTATTATTTGCATCAAGAACAGCTCTATTTATATAACTATCTTCAATACTGATAACTTTTAATGTATATGCTATAAAAAACTTTGATTCTACTTCTTCGTCACTAAGATTAATTGTAAATCCAGTTATAACTTTTTCTACTTGCCCACTTTCATTTCTTTTTTCTTCTGTTTTATATGAAATATTATTTGCAATTTTTTCTTTACTCCAAGGAGTCCAGCCACCATTCATTGGAACTTCTACAACTCTAAAGTCATGCCCAGCTTCCCCAGCAGTAGTTAATCTCATACCTTCTGGTATATTATCTGTTATAACCACATTACTTACTGGTGATTTATCATCATTTATTGAAATCTGATAGTTGATTACTTGACCTACTTGAGTAATATTTGTTGCTCCTGAATGTCCCTTAGTTAAAAGATAATCGTTTCCTCTATCAAATACACTTACAGTAGCCTCATCTTCTTGTATTTTCTTACCATCAGATTCTAATCTAGCTACATTCTTATATTTATTACCATGTTTTGCATTTTCATCACTAATTCTAGCCTTATACTTAACAGTATACGCTTTGTCTATATCTCCAAAATTAACTGAAATAGAATTTTCACCTTGCTCAATATTAAAATCACTTACTTCTTTTCCGTTGCTTGCTACTACACTTACAGAATCTTTTATTAATGTCATTCCTTCAGGAAGTTCATCATATAAAGTAATGTCTTTTAATTCTTCCTCTTTTTCATTTACTTGTATACTATAATTTATATCTTTATTTTTAACTGGCATAAATACAGTAGTTGACTCTCTTCCTTCAACAAGCTTTTTAAGTGTTCCTTTAGCTTCTTCAATGTCTTCTTTATCGCCAGGTTTTATTTCTACATCTACATCTCCACTTCCACTTTCTATCTTTCCAGTAGTTTCAATATGAATTTTTGCACTTGTCTCTTCATCAACTTTCTTAACATACGCTTCTAATCCAATTTTTCCTTGCATTACACTTTGACCATTAGGCAATTCTCTAAATGTAAGTGTATACTCTCCATTACTCTCTGTTTTATCAAAACATTCACTTGTATAATCTAAATTAACTTTATTAAATACATCAGGAACTTTAAAAGTTATTGAGTCACCTGCTTGTATTCCTTTTGATGTTGGAGTATAAGTTAATTTAAATGTAATTTTTTTCATTGACTCTGTTTCTATTGTGTTATTATTAATTTTTACAACAAATCCGTACTCTTCATTTTCTTCATTAAGTTCTTCTTCTAAAGTTTTAAGTAAATTTTCATCCTCTATTGGAGTTTGTTCTGGCTTCTTATTTTCTTCTTGTTTATCCCCTTCTGGAGCCTGTTCTGGTTTCTTATTTTCTTCTTGTTTATCTCCTTCTGGAGTTTGTTCTGGTTTCTTATTTTCTTCTTGTTTATCTCCTTCTGGAGTTTGTTCTGGCTTCTTATTTTCTTCTTGTTTATCCCCTTCTGGAGCCTGTTCTGGTTTCTTATTTTCTTCTTGTTTATC
>NZ_JAGWCS010000064.1:0-22432 GCF_020657705.1 Clostridioides sp. ZZV15-6598
ATGTTAGTGTTAAGTATATTATCTATATCTATATTGGCAGTTGGATGTAGCAATGCTCAAAATGAATCAACTAAAAAAGAAACTAAAAATAATACAAATGTTGAGCAACCAAAAGAAGAAAACAATAAAGAAAATAATGCTGAAAAAGAAGTTCCTAATAAAAAATCTGCCTCAACTCCAAAGGAAGAAAAGAAGACAGAGTCTACTGTTATTTACTCTTTTGATGTAGATAAAACAGATTTAATTGAAAATAAGGTTAATTTAGAAAAAATTGATGAAAACACTTTATTTGCTGAGCTTCAAAAGCTTAAGGTAATTCCAGAATCTGCAAAACTAAATTCATTTACTACAAAAGATATTGATGGTGTAAAAACTGGTATATTAGATGTTAACTCTGATTTTACAAAATCAAACTTAGGTAGTGATGCAGAAACTTTAATGCTTGATTCAGTTGCACGTACTTACATAAAGAACATGAATGTTGAACAAATAAAGCTTACTGTTGATGGCGCTAACTATGAAAGTGGTCATATAGTTCTTGAAGATGGAGATTATTTAAAGTAAGTTTTTAAATTATATTAAGTTACAAAAAATAGTGTCAACTCTCTATAAAGTTGACACTATTTTTATGTTGTGATGCATACTATTTATTTTTTGAAATTTTCTTCAACGCATCTATTGCTTTATCTATTTCATCTTTAGTATTAAAGTATCCTATACTGAATCTTACCGCACCTTGTTTTAACGTACCTAAAGTAGTATGAGCTAATGGAGAACAATGTATTCCTGATCTAGTTGCTATATTATATTCACTATCTAATAAAAAAGTAACTTCTCCAGAATCCATATTCCCTATGTTTATAGCTATTACTGAAGCTCTTTTTTTACTGTCTTTTGGCCCATATATCTTTATATCTGGTACTTCTTCTAACTTATTTAGCATATATTGACATAATTCTTCTTCATGTTGTCTTATATTGTTGATTCCTCTTTCAAATATAAATAATACACCTTGATTAAGTCCTGCTATACCTGGAGTATTATGAGTTCCTGACTCGTATTTATCTGGGAACAGTTCTGGTTGAACCATTTCTTCTGATTTACTACCTGTCCCACCCTCTTTTAATATATTCAAATTTAGGCCTTCTCTTACATATAAGATACCTGTTCCTTGAGGTCCAAATAAACATTTATGACCTGGCATCGCCAACATGTCTATATTACATTTATTTACATCTATATCATAAACACCTGCTGTTTGTGATGCATCTACCAAGAATATTATATTATGTTTCTTAGCTATTTCACCAACTTTTTTTATATCTATTAATGTTCCACACACATTAGATGCATGTGTAGTTACAATCAACTTAGTGTTATCCTTTATTGATTTTTCTAACTCTTCATAATCTAAGAAACCTTCATCATCACATTTTACTACAGTATTCTCGACTCCTTTTTGCTCAAGTGCTTTTATGGGTCTTATTACTGAATTATGTTCCATAGATGTTGTTATTACATGATCTCCTTTTTGTAATACACCTTTTATTGCTAAATTCAAAGAGTCTGTTGCATTAGACGTAAATACTATATTCATAGGATTACTTACATTAAATAACTTAGCTACATTTTCTCTTGTGTCATAAATTTCTCTAGCAGCTCTCATAGCAAGCTTATGCCCTGCTCTTCCTGGATTTGCACAATAGTTTTTCATACAATCTAAAACAGCATCATAAACTCTTTCTGGTTTTGGATATGTAGTTGCAGCATTGTCTAGATAAATCATATTAATCGTCCTCTCTATTTTATATTTGTGTGTTATTCAAGAAGCATTGATACAATACTGTTTAAATCATCGTCATTATAGTATTCTATCTCTATTTTACCTTTTTTCTTACCTTTAGAAATATTTACTTTAGTTCCAAAAATATTTCTAAGTTTATCTTCTACATCTAAAATAAATACATCTTTAGGCTTAGACTTCTTTGGCATATCTTCTTCTTTATTTTCAGATATTTTTTTTGCAATATTTTCAACCTCTCTTACAGAGAGTTCTTCTTCTTCTATCTTTTTTGCGATTTGTAGTTGTAATTTTTTATCTACAATTCTTAACAGAGCTTTTCCATGACCTGCCGTTATTTTACCATTATCTATCATATCTATAACATCTTGTCCTAGATTTAAAAGTCTCAAGGTATTAGTTATATGAGGTCTACTTTTACCAACAGCTTCTGATATTTCTTCTTGAGTTACATTATAATGTTCTATTAAACTTTTATATGCTAGTGCTTCTTCTATTGAATTTAAATCTTCCCTCTGTAAGTTTTCAATTAAAGCTATCTCCATTATATCTTTCATCTCTATATCTTTAATTATAGCAGGTATTTGACTTTTATTTGCAAGTTTTGATGCTCTAAATCTTCTTTCACCAGCTATTATCATGTACTTATTATTTTCATCCATTTTAACTACTATTGGTTGTAGTACACCATAATTTTTTATAGACTCAGATAACACTTTTATTTTTTCTTCATCAAATTGCTTTCTTGGCTGAACTTCGTTTGGATATATTTTGTCTATATCTATACTAACTATCTCTTTATCTGAAGTTTCTCCTTTAATTTCAGGTATCAATGCACTAAGGCCTCGACCCAATCTATTACTTCTTTTAGACTTATTCTCCATACTACCACTCCTCCTCTTCTAAATCTATAAATTCTTCTGCTAGTTCCAAATAAGCTACAGACCCTCTACATCTTTTATCATAATAAATTGCTGGTTTACCATGACTAGGAGCTTCTGCAAGCCTTACATTCCTTGGAATTAGAGTTGTATATACGCTTCCTTTAAAGTACTTTTTGACTTCTTCAACTACTTGTATTGATAGATTAGCTCTTCCATCAAACATACTTAAAACAACACCTTGAATTTCTATATCTGTATTTAACCTTGATTTTACTAATTTTATAGTTTCCATTAATTGGCTTACGCCTTCTAGGGCATAATATTCACATTGTATAGGAATTAAAACACTATCTACAGCTGTTAGACAATTTATTGTAAGCATTCCAAGTGAAGGTGGGCAATCCAAAAATATATAGTCGTATTCATCCTTTACTGTTTTTATGGAATTTTTTAAAATATACTCTCTATTACTTATAGACGCAAGCTCTATCTCTGCACCTGCTAGTTCCGTAGCTGATGGAACTACATCTACATTTTCAAACTCTGTTTTTATTATTGCTTCTTTAATATGCAAACCATCTAACATAATCTCATAGATTGTATTTTCCACTTCATTTTTATCAATACCATATCCACTAGTTGTATTTCCTTGAGGGTCCAAATCTAATACTAATATCTTTTTTCCTAAGGTTCCTAAACTGGCACTTAAATTTACATTTGTTGTAGTTTTTCCGACTCCACCCTTTTGATTAAATATAGCTATAACTTTGCCCATGATGTTCCCCCCTTTAAGAATTAAATTAATTTTAAATATTGACTAGTTGCTTTTATAATTATAAATAATGTCTATAAATCAATTTATATTACAAGGCTTGTTTTAAAAAAAAAGATTACTGGTAAGCAGTAATCTCTATTTTTTAGGGATTTTTACAACAACTTCCATATAATCTCCCTTATCTATTTCATTATACTTAGCATCAATTCCTGTATTTGATATAGCATCAAAGGCTTGCTTTATAGTATTTATGTAAATTCTTATACTCATAGCACCCTTTATATTCTGTTTTTTATCAGGCTCTTCTTGAATTTCAATTTCTTCTAGTATATCTTGTATCAGTTTTTCTGTTTTTTTAACAGTCAATTCATTCTTTATGACCTTTTCTAGTACACTTTTCATTAAATCTTCACTTGGTAATTTAAGGAATGCTCTAGCATGTCTTTCTGTTAAATTATTCTCTATTAGATTCATTTTTATATCGTTTGGAAGCTTTAATATTCTAAGCTTGTTTGCTACAGTAGATTGATTTTTGCCTAATTTTTCTGCTAATTGCTGTTGAGTAAAAGCATGTTCTTTTATTAAGTTTTCATAGCCAATTGCTTCTTCAATAAAATTTAAGTCTTCTCGTTGCAAATTTTCTAATAACGCTAGAACAGCAGAAGATTCATCGTTCATATTATTTATAATTGCTGGTACAGTTTTAAGCTCTGCTAATTTGGCTGCTCTTAATCTTCTTTCTCCAGCAATTAGTTCATATTTACCATCTTTTGCTCTAACTGTTATAGGTTGAATTATACCATATACCTTTATAGAATTACTCAATTCCTCCAATGAAACTTGTGAAAATATTTTTCTTGGTTGGTATGGATTTGGAACTATATCTTCTATAGGTATCTCCATAACTCTTTTATCTTCCATAACATACCTCTCTTATTTTAGATATAAATATTTTTGTTCTCTATATGTACATACAATTTTATTTCTGCATCTACTTTAATAATTCCTTTATTTTTGTTTATTTTGAGGCAACCTTAATTATTTCTCAGGAAATAATTAAGGTTGCCTACTAATTAATAGCTTGATTATTTAATAGGATTTTTAGCTGGCTTACCAGCTTTTCTAGGGTATTTAACTGGTGTTTCATGTATCTTTTTAAACACTAATATATTATGATTTAAATCCATTTCTGGTAATTCTACATCTATTTTTTCAACAAACTCTAATCCTAAAGTATCTATAGCCTTTTTTGATTCCTCTAATTCTAGATTAGCATTTGGACCTTTTAAACAAATAAAATATCCTCCTACTTTTACAAATGGTACACAAAATTCCATAAGAATTGGTAATCCAGCTACAGCTCTTGCTGTAGCAATATCATACTTTTCTCTGTACTTTTCATCTTTTCCAAAATCTTCAGCTCTTCCATGTATAAATGTAATTCCATCTAGTTCTAGTGCTCTACCAACTTCTTCTAGAAAGCTTATTCTTTTATTTAAGGAGTCCAATAAAGTTAATTCTAATTCGTCTAAACATATTCTTAGTGGTATACCTGGAAAACCAGCACCTGTACCAACATCTATTATGGACATACCATTTTTTATATATCCATTTTTTACAGCTGAAATAGAGTCTAGAAAGTGTTTTATATACACTTCTTTTTCGTCCTCTATTCCCGTAAGGTTCATTTTTTGATTCCAATCAACTAATATATCTCTATACATTTTAAATTTTTGTAACATATTATCATTTGTATCTATATTAAAATTTTCAATTCCATTTTTTAGAAGTTCTATATTATTCACTTTTTCCACCTCTAGTTCTTCTCACTTGCTCTAGGTGTATAAGTAAGACTGATATATCAGCTGGAGAAACACCTGATATACGAGAAGCTTGACCTATTGAAATAGGTTTTATATCATCTAGCTTTTGTCTTGCTTCTAGTCTAAGTCCTTCTATTGAGGAATAATTTATTTTTTCATCTAATTTTTTATTCTCAAGCTTTTTAAATTGGTCTATTTGTTTCAATTGCTTGTCTATATAGCCTTCATACTTAGTCATTATTACACATTGTTCTTTAACTTCTCTTGAAACATCTTCACCAGCATCTTTTCCTATTTCTTCAAGCAATTCATAGGATACTTCTGGTCTTTTTAAAAACTCATACAATGATATTCCAACTTTTATTGGTGTTGCACCTTTTTCTTCTAGTAAACTATTTACTTCCTTTGGTGTAACCCTTTCACTCTTTAATCTTTCAAATTCTTTTTCAACAGCATCTTTTTTATTTATGAATCTTTCATATCTATCTTTTTTAACTAACCCTAATTCGTAACCTTTTTGAGTTAATCTCATATCAGCATTATCTTGTCTTAAATACAATCTATATTCTGCTCTTGATGTCATCATTCTATAAGGTTCATTAGTTCCTTTAGTAACAAGGTCATCTAATAATACACCTATATATGCCTCTGATCGATCTAATACAAAAGGTTCTTTTCCTTCTATCTTTCTGACAGCATTTATACCAGCCATAAGCCCTTGAGCTGCTGCTTCTTCATATCCAGAAGTTCCATTAAATTGTCCTGCACTAAATAAGTTTTCAACACCTTTTATTTCTAAACTTATTTTCAATTGTGTTGGGTCAACACAATCATATTCTATAGCATATGCAGGTCTCATTATCTTACAGTTTTCAAGCCCCTTTATAGTTTTATACATATCTAATTGAACTTCAAAAGGTAAACTAGTTGATATACCTTGAATATACATTTCTTTAGTATTCAGCCCCTCTGGCTCTATAAACAATTGATGTGAGGTTTTATCGCTAAATCTTACTACTTTATCTTCTATAGAAGGACAATATCTTGGTCCAGTACTTTCTATCACGCCACTATACATAGCAGATCTTTTTAAATTATCTAGTATAACTCTTTGAGTATCTTCAGTAGTTCTTGTTAAATAACAAGGTTCTTGCTCTTTCTCTATGTTTTCATTCATAAAGGAGAAAGGAGTTACTTTTTCATCACCTTCTTGTAGAGACATTACAGAGAAATCTATACTATCTCTATGGACTCTTGCTGGTGTTCCTGTTTTAAATCTTCTCATTCTAAGACCTAATTCAACTAAACTATCTGTAAGGTATTTTGCATATCCTAGTGCATTAGGCCCTTCGTAAAATGCTACCTCACCCATATATATTTTTGAATTTAAATAAACTCCAGTAGCTAATATTACAGCTTTAGATTTAAATGAACATCCTAATTTAGTTCCAACACCTATCACAACATTTCCTTCATGTAATATTTCTACAACTTCATCCATAGCTATATCAAGGTTTGGCTCATTTTCTAATGTTTTTTTCATTTCTTCATGGTATTTAAATTTATCTGCTTGGGCTCTTAAAGAATGAACTGCTGGTCCTTTAGCAGTATTTAACATCCTACTTTGTATATATGTCTTGTCTATATTTAGTCCCATTTGACCACCTAAAGCATCTATCTCTTTTACTAATTGACCTTTACCCGTTCCACCAATTGATGGATTGCAAGGCATTAATGCAATAGAATCTAAAGACATTGTTATTATCAAAGTTTTATATCCCATTCTTGCAGTAGCTAAAGCAGCTTCACATCCCGCATGACCTGCTCCAACTACTATAACATCATATTTTCCTGCTTCAAACTTTATCATTTATAATTCCTTTCTTTTTAATATTAATGTTTCATGAGAAACACTATAAAATATCTATAATTTCTATAATAAAAAATGAAATTTATTGCTTTTATATCTTCTTTCCTTTTGCATTTTACATCCTATTTTCCTATACAGAAGTTATGGAATATATTATCTAGTAAATCCTCTGTTACTGTATCGCCATTAATATATCCAAGGTAGTCCCATATATTTTTTAAATCGACTTCTACAAAATCAAATGGCATACTTTGTTCTAGAGCAATTAAAGCATCTGTTGCAGATTTATATGCCTTACCAAGTGCATCTTTATGTCTAGAGTTAGTTACTACTAAGCTAGAATTATTTTTGATACTTCCTTTATATACCATAGACTCTATCTTGTCTTGCAACGCTTCTATTCCTTCTTGCTGTAAAGCTGATATTCTTATTATACTATTATTTTCTACATATTTAAGTATTTTTTCTTCTTCAATCTCTTGTTTTAAGTCATTTTTATTTAATAGTACTATTGTTTGTTTATCTTTAAGCTCCTTTAATATTTCTATATCTTCCTCTGACAACTTTCTTGATGCATCTAAAACCATTATAATTAAATCAGCACTTGTAAATGATTCTTTGGATTTCTCAACTCCTATTTTTTCAACTATATCATCAGTATCTCTTATACCTGCTGTGTCAACTATCTTAAGAGGTATACCTTTTATATTCACAAATTCCTCTATGACATCTCTAGTAGTTCCTGGTATGTCTGTAACTATAGCTCTATTTTCTCCCAAAATAGAGTTAAGCAGTGAAGATTTTCCTACATTTGGTTTACCAACAATTACTGTTTTCAAGCCTTCTCTAAGTATTTTCCCGCTTTCAGCTGTATCATATAATTTTTTAATTTCTTTTTTAAGCTCACCAGTTTTATCCTTAAGCGTTTGATATGTTATATGTTCAATATCTTCTTCAGGATAATCTATAGCAACTTCTACATGTGCCAGTATCTCAGTAACTTTATCTCTTAAGTCTCTTATCTTCTTTGATAGAGAACCCTCTAGTTGGTTTTGGGCAACTTCATGAGCTATATCAGTTTTTGCCTTTATAACATCTATTACTGCTTCTGCTTGAGACAAATCTATTCTTCCATTTAAAAATGCTCTTTTAGTAAACTCCCCAGCTTCTGCCAATCTAACATCTTTAGATAATATTAGTTCTAAAATTTTCTTTACTGAAATAAATCCACCATGGCAATTTATTTCTATAACATCTTCTCCTGTATATGAATTTGGACCTTTCATATATGCCAATAATACTTCATCTATTACATTTTCATTATCTACAATATTTCCATATATTAATGTTCTTTTATTATAATCTTTAATACTCTTTCCTGACATGGACTTAAAGATTTCTTCTGCAACTTTTAAAGCTTTTTCTCCACTTATTCTCAGTATACCTATACCACCTTCTCCAGGTGCTGTAGCTATAGCCGCTATTGTATCATCTATAAACAAATTTATCACCTCTTAATTTATAATTTTTACATATAGATTTATTTTTGACCAATTGCAATGATTTAATAAGATTAAAAAATAAAACCCCCTAATGTTTAGGAGGTTGATTTTATCTTTTACACTCAATTACTAATCTTCTATATGGATCGGTTCCTTCACTATATGTAATTACATATTTGTCATTTTGAAGAGCTGAATGTATTATTCTTCTCTCATATGGATTCATATAATCTAATTTTTTAGTTTTTCTTGTTTTCGCTACTTCTCTAGCAACTTTATTAGCATATCTTATTAAAGACTCTTCTCTTTTTGATCTATAGTTTTCTATATCTACAAGTACTCTTGTATGAGAATCTTTATTTATTTTATTAAGAGCTAATCCAGTTAAAAATTGAATAGAATCTAAAGTTTCCCCTCTTCTACCAATTAAACTTGCAGCTTCTTTGCCTTCAATATCAACCATGATTAAATTATCTTTTTGAGATACATTGACTTTGGCATCAACATTTGCATTTTTCAACATTACCTCTATAAAATTTTTAGCTACATCTAGTTCCTTTTCAATAACAAAAATTTCATAGGTACCATCTTTAGCACCTATAAAACCTAAAAACCCCTTGCTTGGATTTTCTAGTATTTCTACCTCTATATCCTCTACTTTTAAATTTAACTCTGCTATAGCCTTATTTATAGCTTCTTCTTTACTTTTACTTTTTATTAATTTTAGGCTTTTTCTCATTAACTTTTTCCTCCTTAGAGTTAGCAGCCAGCTTAGCTTTTAAAGGATTCATTATTAAGTAATACTGAGCTATTGAGAATAAGTTACTTACTGTCCAGTACAATGTAAGTCCTGCTGGGAATATAAATCCCCAATAGAAAGACATCCCTGCCATTACATATGTCATTACTTTCATAGAGCCTTGTAGTTGGTCCTTTGGAGTCATTACTTTTTGCATTACATATGCACTTGCTCCTGAAAATACTGCTAATACATAATCTGGTGCTGTTAAACTTTTTATCCATAAAAACCCATTGTCAGCCGCCATAAATGCAGCTTGATTTGCAAAAACGCCATGAGCAACTGGCTCTCTTAAAACGCTAAATAATCCTATTAATATAGGAAACTGTATTAATAAAGGTAAACAACCAGATAGTGGATTAATTTTAGCTTCTCCATATAACTTAACAATTTCTTCATTTTGTTTTTCTGGCTTATTTTTATATTTTTCTTGTATCTCTTTTATACGAGGTTGTATATCTTGCATTGCTTTTGTTGACTTAGTCTGTTTAACTGTTAATGGTAGTAAAATAATCTTTACAAGTATAGTAAAAATTATTATAGAAATACCATAATGGTTAACAAATTCAAATATTACCTTAAGAATTAATCCTAAGAAATTTCCTATTATATTCAATTTTTTTATACCTCCTAATAGTTACTCTCTTTTATTTTAGAGGGTCGTAACCTCCTGGATGAAAAGGATGACATTTTAGAAGTCTTCTTATCGTTAAGTACATACCTTTTACAAATCCATATTTTTTAAACGCCTCTATTGAATATTGTGAGCAAGTTGGATAGAATCTACAAGTAGGTCCCTTTAAAGGAGATATATACTTTTGATAAAATTTTACTAAATAAATACATAAATTCGATAAATACTTACTTATTTCCTTTAATATATAAATTATTTTATTCAAAGTTATTAACCTCCATATTTATAACATACAATTTAAAGAGAAATATCCGTTCTTTTTACTAAATTTTTTATAGACTTGTCTATATCTTTAAAACTAGCATCTTTACTAGATACTCTTGCTATAAATACTATATCATATCCAGGCTTAATTTTTTCATCAATATTTAATCTGTAGGCTTCTTTTATTAACCTTCTTACTCTATTTCTAGTGATAGCTTTTCCTACTTTCTTTGAAACAGAAATACCTATTCTACTATAATCTGATTTATTTTTAAGTATATATATTACTAAATATCTGTTTGCAAAAGATTTGCCGTGTTTATATACTTTTCTAAAATCAGAGTCTTTTTTTAACCCTTTTGTCCTATTAAAGTCCATAGTTAACCTCCATAAACACAGCTATGCATTGTAATTATTTACACAAAAAGGCCACCTTTGCAGCGGCCCTTTTGTAATTAATGAGTTAATCTATTTCTTCCTTTAGCTCTTCTTCTTTTTAACACGTTTCTTCCGTTAGACGTCTTCATTCTTTTTCTGAAACCATGTTCTTTACTTCTTTGTCTCTTTTTTGGTTGATAAGTTCTTTTACTCATTATTTTGCACCGCCTTTCAGATTTCATTTTCCGTTTATAAAAATAATAACTTTACCCTCAAAGTAAACATAACACATATAATTATAAATACTTTTACTATCGTTGTCAACGAGTTTTTGGTATGCTTGCATCACAAAATCTACCATATATATATTATGTATTTTTTTTATTGAAAATACTAGTAAAAATCTATTTAATTTTATTCTAAATTATTTTTTTCAATTATATACACAAATAAAGCAAATTTAACATGTTTATATTTTTATCAACAATTAGTTAATATTGTGGATAAATTAGTTACAAATCATTGAAGTTTGACATATATTTTGATATTATAAATATACTTGTTGATAATGTGCATAAATATTATCAACTTATTAGAAATTATTCACAGCTTGTGGATACTTTTGTGTATAACTTTTAAGATTACTGACAATACTCTAGTTATAATCACCATTTATTGTATGTTTATGTTATTTATAACTTTATCTACATATTGTTTATATCTTTTCATATTTTTTTAATAATTTATACTATTATTAATTTATCAACACCATTATCCATAAATTTAGTTATTCTGTAAAATTTATATATATTTTTGCTTTTCTGTTAATAACTTTGTGGAAAATATTAATTATTCTGTTCGGAGGTTTATATTATGGATATAGTTTCTTTATGGGACAAAACCCTACAATTAATAAAAGGTGACTTAACTTCAGTAAGTTTTAATACCTTTTTTAAAAACATCGTACCATTAAAAATACATCTTAATGACTTGATACTACTAGCTCCTAGTGATTTTAATAAAGATATTCTAGAAAATAGATATTTGCATTTAATTGAAGATGCTATAAATCAACTGTCATTAAAAAAGTATAATATTAAATTTGTATTGAGCGAAAAAGAAGTTGCTGACCTAAATTCTGATAGTACAGATTTAAATTATAGAGTACTTTACCCTAACCTGAATCCAAAATACACATTTGATACGTTCGTTATTGGTAATAGCAATAGATTTGCTCATGCTGCATGTGTTGCAGTTGCTGAATCTCCTGCTAAAGCTTACAATCCACTTTTTTTGTATGGAGGGGTTGGCTTAGGTAAAACGCATTTAATGCACGCTATTGGACATCACATCGTCAGCCAAAAAAAGGATTCAAAAGTTGTTTATGTTTCTTCAGAAAAATTTACTAATGAACTTATAAACTCTATAAAAGATGATAAAAATGAAGAATTTAGAAATAAATATAGAAACGTAGATGTCTTATTAATTGATGATATTCAATTTATAGCTGGGAAAGAAAGAACTCAAGAAGAGTTTTTCCATACATTTAATACTCTTCATGAGGCAAATAAACAGATAATTATCTCTAGTGATAGACCACCAAAAGATATACCTACACTAGAAGATAGATTAAGATCGAGATTCGAAATGGGGCTTATAACTGATATTCAGGCACCAGACTTTGAAACAAGAATTGCTATACTTAGAAAAAAGGCTCAACTAGAACGTATAGAAGTGCCAAATGAAGTTATGTCATATATAGCAAAAAATATTAAGTCAAATATAAGGGAACTAGAAGGTGCCCTAACTAGAGTAGTTGCTTACTCTTCTCTTAGTAATAGAGTGATATCTTTTGATCTTGCTACAGAAGCTTTAAAAGATATTATAACAACTTCTAAAAATGAAGAAATCAATGTGCTTAGAATAAAAGAAAAAGTTTCTTCTGTATTTAATTTAAAAATGGAAGATTTTAATTCTAAAAAAAGAACTCGTTCAATAGCTTATCCAAGACAAATAGCTATGTATTTAACGCGCGAACTTACTGATTTATCTCTTCCTAAAATAGGCGAAGAGTTTGGAGGAAGAGATCATACAACAGTAATCCATGCTCATGACAAAGTATCTAAAGACATAGAAGAAAGTGAAGAAATTAAGACTAAAATAGACAAAATTATATCAGATTTAAAGGGATAATTTATACACAATTGTCTGTTTATATCTATTGAATAACTTGTTTATATTTTTTTATCTTAAAATTTATTAACAAATAATTAAGTCTAAAATAACAAAGATATCAACATCTTATACACATGTTGATATCTTTGTATTTATAATGTTACATATACTTATTAACATTATCAACAACACCTACTACTATTACTACTATGATTTTAACTTATTTTTTTATATAAAAAGCCAGAGGAGGTTATCCACATTGAAAATAATTTGTAATCAAAAAATCCTAGCAAATAGAATCGGGATTGCTCAAAAAGCTATTAATGGAAAAACAACTATAGAACTATTAAAGGGTATACTTATATCCACAGAAGAAGGTCAATTAAAACTTACTGGATACGATGCAGAGATAGGAATAGAGACTTATGTACAAGCAGAGATTATAGAAAAAGGTGATGTTGTCGTAGATGCAAGATTATTTGGAGATATAATTAGAAAATTACCAGATTCTTTTGTTGAGATAGAGACAGATTCAGAAAATAATATTTACATAAATTGTGTAAATTCAAGATTTAAAATTAAAGGATACGCAGCTAAAGAATTTCCTAAGCTACCAGAATTAAATGAAGACGATTTATATAGCATACCTCAAGAACTCCTAAAAAATATGATTAAACAAACTGTATTTGCTATTTCACAAGACCAAACAAAACCTGTTTTAATGGGAGAACTTCTAGAAATTGTAGATAAAAATTTAAATTTAGTAGCAATTGATGGATATAGATTGGCTGTAAAAAGCTGCTCAGTTGATAGTTTAACTGAAAATATAAAAGTAATAATTCCAGGAAAGACACTTATAGATGTAAATAGCTTGCTTTCTGGAGAAGATAATGTTAAAGTTGGATTTAACGAAAAAAATGCTATTTTTATAATTAATGATACAAAAATTATTACAAGATTACTTGAAGGAGATTTTATTGATTATAAAAAATTGTTGCCAAGAGAGCATAATAGCAGAGTGAAATTAAATACTAAAGAACTTTTAAACAGTATAGAAAGAGCATCTTTATTGTCTCAATCAGAAAAAAATAATCTTATAAAGTTATCTATAAGGGATAAAGTAATGGCAATTACTTCTAATACAGAAAAAGGAAATGTATATGAAGAAGTTGAAATAGATTTAGATGGAGATTATTTAGATATAGCCTTTAACTCTCGATATTTTATTGAGGGATTGAAAAACATAGATAATGAGGAAATATTTATAGAATTTACTACAAATGTAAATCCTTGTATAATTAAACCAACAGATGATATTAATTATATTTACTTGTTGCTTCCAGTAAGAATATCATCTAATATATAGCAGACATTAAGGAGTTGTCTTTTGTAGAAAAATTTTTCTAATCTTAGGCAACTCCTTTTGCAAGTATTTTTATGGTATAATATACTTTTAGTGTATTAATACCTATTTACCTAAAATAATGGCAAGGAGGAACTCTTATGACTGAAATAACTATAGAATCAGACTATATAAAGTTAGATCAATTCCTAAAATTAGCAGAGATTGCATCAACTGGAGGTCATGCAAAATTTTTAATTCAAGAAGGTTTAGTGACAGTAAATGATGAAATAGAATTAAGAAGAGGAAAAAAGATAAAATCAGGAGATATAGTTGAGATAGAAGGAACTAAAATAAAAGTATTGTAAAAAAGGAGAACTTTTTGTGAAACTTAAAAGTTTGCAGCTTGTTAATTTTAGAAATTATGAAAAGTTGCATCTGGAATTTAATGGAAAAGTGAATCTTCTTGTTGGAAAAAATGGTCAAGGAAAGACAAATATAGTAGAATCTATTTATATGCTTTCTTTTGGCAAATCATTTAGAACCAACAAAGATAGAGAAATGGTTAGATTTAATAGTGAAAATTTATATGTTGGAGGAAGTTTTTCAAAATATAATAAATATAGTCTAATAGAGCTAATTATTGGAAAAGATAAAAAGGGGATACGAATAAATAAAGTCCCTTTGCAAAAAATGCAGGAATTACTTGGCAACTTAAATGTTGTCATATTTTCGCCTGAAGATTTAAGACTGGTTAAAGAGGGTCCTAAAGAGAGAAGGACTTTCATAGATAAAGAGATTAGCCAAATTATTCCTAAATATTATAATTATCTTACTAATTACAATAAGATACTTTCTCAAAGAAGCAGAGTGCTAAAAAGCATCCATGTTGATGAAGCTTTATTAGATGTATATGATGATACACTAGCAAAATATGGAAGTTATGTTTATATTTTACGCAGAGACTTTATAAAAAAGATAGCTAATATATCTGAACATATGCATATGAATTTGACTAATGGAGTTGAAAAATTATCAATCAAATACAAAACTCAAATAAATATAACTGATGAAGATACTATAGAAACAGTATATAATAAATTTTTAGCCAAGTTGTCATCAAATAGACCTAATGATATAGAATCTAGAACTACTAGATATGGTATACACAAAGATGACTTAAATATATTCATAAATGATTTAGATGCAAGACTTTTTGGTTCACAAGGTCAACAAAGAACTGCTTCAATATCATTAAAACTATCAGAGATAGAATTAATAAAAAATGAGGTTGAAGAATATCCAGTATTAATTTTAGATGATGTTTTTAGTGAGTTAGATGAAGCAAGACAAAAACTTTTAGTAAATAATTTAAGCAATGTTCAAATGTTTATAACAAGCGCTGAGATTTCACATAAAAAAATATTTGATGAAAAGGATGTTACAATATTTAATATTGAAAATGGCAATGTTATTAGCATAGAGAATGGAGGAAATTAAATGAAACAAGAATACGGTGCAAGTCAGATACAGGTATTAGAGGGATTAGAAGCCGTTAGAAAAAGACCAGGTATGTATATTGGTAGTACAAGCCCAAGAGGTTTACACCACTTAGTTTATGAAGTTGTAGATAATAGTATAGATGAGGCTTTACAAGGATATTGTTCAAATATATATGTATCTATTAATGAAGATGGCAGTATTTTAGTAAAAGATGACGGAAGAGGTATCCCAGTCGAAACACATCCTAAGACTGGAAAATCGACTTTAGAAACAGTATTAACTAATCTTCATGCAGGAGGAAAATTTGGAGGCGGAGGATATAAAGTATCTGGAGGTCTTCATGGAGTTGGTGTTTCTGTAGTTAATGCATTATCAAAATGGATGATAGCAGAAGTTTATTTAAATGGAAAAATATACAAGCAGACATATGAAAAAGGTCTACCAACATCGAAGATTGAGATAGTTGGAGAATCTAAAAGTACAGGAACAATAATTCAATTTATGCCTGATGCTACTATATTTGATGAAATAGAGTTTAAATATGAAACATTGGAATATAGACTTAGAGAACTTTCTTTTTTAAATAAAGGAATAAAAATCGTATTTGAAGATAAAAGAGAAAATCAAGAAAAAAGAAAAGAATTTCACTATACAGGTGGTCTAGTAGAATATATTAAGTATTTAAATAAATCTAGAACTGGAATACATGATGACATAGTTTATATAGATAAAAAAGTTGATGATTGTATTGTCGAATTAGCTATGCAATATACGGATGGTTATACAGAGAACATATATTCTTTTGCGAATAATATAAATACACATGAAGGAGGAGCTCATTTAAGTGGATTTAAAGCAGCTCTTACTAAAACTGTAAATGATTATGCTAAGAGAAATAAATTCTTAAAAGAAAATGATGTTAACTTACTGGGTGAAGATATAAGAGAAGGCCTTACAGCTGTAGTATCAGTTAAATTACCAGAACCTCAATTTGAAGGACAAACTAAAACAAAACTAGGTAATAGTTTTATGAGAGGTGTGGTTGATAGTGTAACAGTTGATGAACTTGGATCTTTCTTAGAGGAGAATCCAGCAACAGCTAGAATAATAGTTGATAAAGCTTTGAGAGCACAAAGAGCTAGAGAAGCTGCAAAGAAAGCAAGAGAATTAACAAGAAGAAAGAGTGTTTTAGAAAGCACATCTTTACCTGGAAAATTAGCAGATTGTGCAGAAAAAGACCCTGCTAAAAGTGAAATATTCTTAGTCGAAGGAGATTCAGCGGGAGGTTCAGCAAAACAAGGTAGAGATAGAAATAGCCAAGCGATACTTCCATTAAGAGGTAAGATACTTAATGTTGAAAAATCAAGACTAGATAGGATATTATCTTCAGACGAAATAAAAAATATGATAACAGCTTATGGTTGTGGTATAGGAGAAGATTTTGATATAGATAAGGCTAGATATCATAAAATCATAATTATGACCGATGCCGATGTAGATGGAGCTCATATAAGAACTTTACTATTAACATTCTTCTTTAGATACATGAGACCTCTTATAGATGAGGGATATGTTTATGCAGCACAACCTCCTTTATATAAAGTAACAAAGCAAAAAAAGGAACATTATGTTTATTCAGATAAAGAATTAAATATTTTATTAGATGAAATTGGAAGAAATGGTGCAGAGCTTCAAAGATATAAAGGTCTTGGAGAGATGAATGCAGAGCAATTATGGGATACTACTATGAATCCTGATACAAGAACTTTATTACAAGTAACTGTAGAAGATGCTGCAATTGCAGATGAAGTATTTTCAATGCTTATGGGTGATAAGGTTGCTCCAAGAAAAGAATTTATAGAAGAAAATGCAAGATTTGTTAGAAACTTAGATATATAGAGAAAGGGGATTAGTATACATGGAAGAAAATAACAAAATACTCCCTATTGAAATAGCGGAAGAAATGAAAAAATCGTATATCGATTATTCGATGAGTGTTATAGCTGGACGTGCTCTTCCTGATGTTAGAGATGGTCTAAAGCCAGTTCACAGAAGAATACTATACTCAATGAGTGAATTAAACTTAACACCAGATAAACCATATAGAAAGTCAGCCCGTATTGTTGGGGACGTTTTAGGTAAGTACCATCCACATGGAGATACTGCTGTTTATTTTGCAATGGTAAGAATGGCTCAAGACTTTTCAACTAGAGCACTTTTAGTAGATGGTCATGGTAACTTTGGTTCTGTTGATGGAGACTCACCAGCGGCAATGCGTTATACAGAAGCTAAGATGAGTAAATTATCATTAGAATTATTAAGAGATATAGAAAAAGAAACTGTAGATTTTAAGCCAAACTTTGATGAATCGTTAAAAGAGCCTTCAGTACTACCAGCAAGATATCCTAATCTACTAGTAAATGGATCTAATGGTATAGCTGTTGGTATGGCAACTTCAATACCTCCACATAATTTAGCCGAAGTAATTGATGCAACTGTACATTTGATTGACAATCCAGATTGTAGTGTTGAGGACTTAATAAAATTTATACAAGGTCCAGATTTTCCTACAGCTGCAATTATAATGGGTAAAGAGAATATAGCAGAGGCATATAGAACTGGAAGAGGTAAAGTTAAGGTTAGATCTAGAGCTTTTATAGAAGAACTCCCAAAAGGAAAACAACAGATAATAGTTACAGAAATACCTTATCAAGTAAATAAAGCTAAATTAGTTGAGAGAATAGCTGAGTTAGTTAAAGAAAAGAGAATAGAAGGTATATCAGATTTAAGAGACGAAAGTAATAGAAATGGTATGAGAATTGTTATAGAATTAAAGAGAGATGCTAATGCTAATATAGTATTAAATAATCTGTATAAACATTCTCAAATGGAAGACACATTTAGTATAATAATGCTTGCTCTTGTAGATGGTCAACCAAGAGTTTTAAATCTTAAGCAAATACTATATCATTATATTAAACATCAAGAGGATGTTGTCACAAGAAGAACTAAATTTGAATTAAATAAAGCTGAAGCAAGAGCACATATTTTAGAAGGATTAAAAATTGCTTTAGATAATATAGATGCTGTTATAAGCTTGATAAGAGCTTCAAAAACAGGTCAAGAAGCTAAGATAGGTTTAATAGAAAAATTCAATCTAACTGAGATTCAAGCTCAAGCTATACTAGATATGAGACTTCAAAGACTTACAGGTCTAGAAAGAGACAAGATAGAAGCTGAGTATGAAGATTTAATAAAGAAAATAAATAGATTAAAAGAAATTTTGGCTGATGAAAGATTACTTTTAAATGTAATAAAAGATGAAATTACAATAATAAAAGAAAATTATTCTGATGAAAGAAGAACAGAAATAAGACATGCTGAAGGCGAGATAGATATGAGAGATCTTATAAGTGATGAGGAAATAGCCATAACACTTACTCACTTTGGATATATAAAAAGACTTCCATCTGATACTTATAGAAGTCAAAAAAGAGGTGGAAGAGGTATCTCGGCACTTACAACTAGAGAAGAGGATTTTGTAAGACATTTGATAACTACAACTACTCATAGTAGATTACTGTTCTTTACAAATAAGGGTAGAGTATTTAAATTAAATGCATATGAAATACCTGAAGGTAAGAGACAAGCAAAAGGTACTGCTATAGTAAACTTACTTCAATTATCAGCAGATGAAAAGATTGCAACTTTAATACCTATAGATGGTAATGATGAAAATGAATATTTATTACTTACAACTAAAAAAGGTATTGTTAAGAAGACTAAACGAGAAGAGTTTAAAAATATAAATAAATCTGGTCTTATTGCTATAGGTTTAAGAGATGATGATGAACTTATTGGAGTAGAGCTAACAGACGGAAAACAGGAAGTACTTTTAGTAACTAATGAAGGTATGTCTATAAGATTTGATGAAAATGATATAAGATATATGGGTAGAACAGCAATGGGTGTAAAAGGTATAACTTTAAGTAAAAACGACTTTGTTGTATCTATGAATCTTTGTAGTAAAGGTACAGATGTATTAGTTGTCAGCAGAAATGGCTTTGGTAAAAGAACAAATATAGAAGAATATAGAAGCCAAATAAGAGCTGGAAAAGGAATCAAAACTTATAACATATCTGAAAAAACTGGTACAATTGTTGGTGCAGAGATGGTCAATGAAGATGATGAGATAATGATTATAAATTCTGATGGAGTTCTTATTAGAATAAGAGTTAATGAAATTTCACTATTTGGAAGGGTTACAAGTGGTGTTAAATTAATGAAGACTAATGAAGAAGTGAATGTAGTTTCGATTGCTAAAATAAATATTGAAGAAGAATAGGATAAATATCCTATTCTTTTTGTATAATGTACTTAGATAAAAATTTAAAATTGAAAGGAGTAGTTGTTATGTGTAATAAAAGAGGTTGTAAAAAAGGTGGATTTTTATTAATAGGAGCCATTTTAGGTTTTATATTTGGTATGTTTCTTGCACCAAAAAAAGGTTCTGAGTTAAGAAAAGAGACAAAAGATAAGTTTGATAAAGTGAAAGAAAACCCAAAAGAAGTTCTACATGAAACATTTAATGATGTTAAAGAGAGAATAATAACTTTAGTAGATGATGATAATAATGAAGAAGATATAAAAATTTCAGAAGAAGATATAGTAATAAGTAAAAGTTTTGACGACGAGGGAGATGTTAACTAATGAATGCATGGGGGTGGCAGATAGGAGCAGTGTTAGTAGGTAGCTCGGCTCTTATAGTAGCAATTTATTTAGCTAAAACTCTAAATAGTTTAAATAAAGTTGTTGAAAAAGCTTATAAGATTGTAGATTACAATGAAAGACATATACAAGATATTGTTGAAAATGCATCATCAATATCAAAGGGAATAGATGATATAGTTTATGTAATTAATAAGATATTGAGTATAGGTAATATATTTAAAATTATTAAGAGAAAATAGGAGGTTTTTACATGTCTATGAATATAGATTCAAATTTAGATTCTCAAAATAAGTTTTGGAATGTTTGTATTGATGGAGAACTTGATGTCTCTACAGCTGATAAGTTAAAAGAACATTTACATGGTTTGATAGAAAGAAACATGTTGGATGTAAAGATTAATCTTAAAGATTTAGATTATATAGACTCTACAGGTTTAGGAGCCATGATAGGTGTTTTAAAAAAACTAAAGATAAATGAAAAAGAGATATACATAGTAAATCCTAAGAGTAATGTTAGGAAAATTTTTACTATAACAGGTCTAGATAAAATATTTAAAGTGGAGGGATAAATTTTGGCTTGTGAAACTATAAAGATGGAAATTACTACAAATCCAGATTATGTAGGTATAATAAGATTAACAGCATCTGGGATTGCAAATAAAATGGGGTTTCCAATAGATGATATAGAAGATATAAAGGTAGCAGTATCAGAGGCATGTACAAATGCAATAAAACACAGTAATGATGATGTATTCAATATAGTATTTAATATCTTAGATGATGCAATTAATATAGAGATTCAAGATAATGGAAAAGGATATGATGTTAGCTCAATAAGTACACCAGATTTAGAGAATCCAAAAGAAAGTGGTCTTGGATTATTTATAATTAAAACTTTAATGGATGATGTAGATATTGAATCAGAATGTAATCAAGGAACAAAAATAAAAATGACTAAGTATTTAGGAGTTGATATTTAATGAAAAATGTAGCTAATGCTACACATTACCTAAATATGGATACAAAAGAACTATTTAATTTATATAATACAAATAAAAACGTAGATATCAGGAATATTCTTATTGAAAGACATCTATATTTAGCAAGGTTGTTAGCTAAGAAGTATATAAACAAGGGTGTTGATTTTGAAGACATATATCAAGTCGCTTCATTAGCATTAATTTATGCTATTGATAGATATGATGTTGAAAAGGGATTTGAATTCTCCAGTTTTGCAACACCAACTATAGTAGGAGAAATTAAAAAATATTTTAGAGATAAAGTATGGACACTTAGAGTACCAAGAAGAATACAAGAATTAAGCAAAAAGATAAGTGATGCTAAAATTAAACTAGAGCAAGAAAATAAAAAACATCCAAAGGTAAAAGATATTGCTGACTATATAGGGGTTAGTGAAGAAGATGTATTAGAGGCTATGGAAGCCTCTTATGGTTATCAACCTATGTCTTTAGATTCATCAAGTAATGATGATTCAGAAGACAAAGACATAACTCTTATTGATAAAATAGGAAAAGAAGAAGGTAATTTCGGAAGTATAGAGTACGAAGATTTTATTAATAAGTTTATTGAAACTTTAAATGAGTTAGAAGTAAAAATATTTAAAGATAGATTTTTCTTTGATAAAACCCAGTCTAGTATAGCTAAAGAATTAGATATATCTCAAATGACTGTTTCTCGCTTAGAAAAAAAGGTTGTAGAAAAGCTAAAAAAAGAATATGAAAAAAATTTTTAAAAAATAAATGAAAAAAGTATTGACCTACTGTTTGAATGATGGTATAGTATTACTTGTCCTTGAAAAAAGGAATAAGAAAAAAATACGAACATTGAAAATTAAACAGTAGGTTAATTTATATTAAGAAACAAACCATAAAGCCAGATATTTTGATAACAATAGTATCTGAGCCTGATAAACTTTTATTTGAGAGTTTGAT